>CAYTDR010000534.1:0-3750 GCA_964436185.1 uncultured Candidatus Obscuribacterales bacterium
CGCGACCTGCACGCCTGCCAGGAACACCGCCCCCGTCTGGCCATGGTGGATTCCCCATTGTTGACAGGTTGGCTCCTGGAATACCCTAAGCGTAATCCTGCTTCTATTATGAACATGCCAGACCAAAACGAAATCCAGCAACAGTCGAATTCAGGCGAAAATCCCCAACGGCACGTGAGCGACGCCACTCGACAGGCTTTCCTTGATCAAATACAGATGGCTCGGCAGACAGATGCCTACATGGCCGTCAGCAATGGCAATGTAGTAACCGACTTCTTCCATTCGGCGGGTTACGCCGGTCTTCAATCTCCAGCCACTGGCTTGGCCCAGCTAGTCGATCGGGTTGCAGACACTGATCTTCAACGCAGGGTGCAATTCATGCCTGCTCCGGACGAAGTGCCTTTTGGCAGCGCTCGCTGGCATTCGCAGCAGTTTGGCGGAGCTGTGGGCATGATGGCTCCTTTCCTTCTTACAGCCCGCGCAACTCGCAGCGGCATGGGAGCCATCGGCTTGTCGTCTGCGGCACGCACTGAAGGCGCCTTGATTGCCTCTCAGCGTCTCATGACCGGCAGGAACTTACTGGCAGTTACTGAGGGCGCAACCAGCGGTTTCATATTTGATTTCACCATGCGTCCCGTCGGACCGAACGAGGGCGAATTTTGGTCAGCCAGGACGAGGCATGGTCTCGTCGGAGCGGCGACCTTCGGGACTTTGACAGCTTCGAGCGTCGGACTGGGACATATTACCCGTAATACAGCCATGGCCGAGATGACCGGTGCTCGTAGAGTGCTGGCTGATATGGGTTCCGGAGGGCTTTCAGGTATTCCTGCCGGACTTGTGGCAGCTGAGACTAATGCACTTGCGTTTAAAGGTCGGTTTGCTACCTGGGAAGAACGGGGGCAGTCAGCCTATACGATGTCTATCGTCGGTGCCGGGCTGAGCGGCCTGCATCAGATTCCTGGACAACAGAGAAGTCTTGCCGACCGAGTGGTTGAAGCCGAGAGCACCAGGTTGGGAACTAGAGTGGCCGGCAGATTGTTGGACTCGACTGCTGCTCGAACCGATGCCACACCAACATCGTCTACAACAACTCCAGGCGGCGGTGCCGAATCGCTTCTGGCATCAATGCGAGGACCGCGGCTAGCTGCGACCGATTTACCTGCCACGGGGGAGCGACCGGCTACCGAAGCGGCCCCGACCAGACAAATTGAGATTGTGGTACCGTCCGAAGCGCTGGTACCGGTCTTCCAGGAGGGACTACAGCTTGCCAGGGCGGCGGTAGGAACCGAATCTCGACCGGCACGACCAGAGGATGTCACAGCATTCAATCAGTTCATTCTCGACCAAGGCGCGCCGATTAGAGACGCCATGATGCAAGTAGCCGAAGTGGCGGACAGAACCCGGCTTGCAGATTTGATTAGAGATGCCTATGCCGCTCGAGGAGCAGGAGAGCCTGTTATTCATGCTCTGGTGCCGCGAGAGCAGGTTATACTGCTGAACTCGGGCATCAGACTGGCTCGAGAAGCTGGCGATGCGCGCACCACGCCAGAGCGAATGGCAGAATTCTTTCGCTTTGCTCGCCAAGAAGGCGCTCCTCTGCGAGACGCGATGCTAGCCGAAGCCGAAGCAAGCGGAGACGCAAGATATGTTGCCCTGGTGAGGGAAGCTTACCTTCCTGCAGAGGAAGTTGTAATTCAGCGACTGCTCGGCGAGCAGATGATGATGCCTCCAAATACCACGCAAAAGCAGCTCGATAAGTGGATGGAGCTGGTAGAAATCTGCAACGAGCGACCCGGAGATCCTCTGGGTTATGCGAACTTCCGCATGCGAATGTTCCGATGGTTGCGTGAAATGGAAGCCAATCCTGAAACGAGAGTTATGAGCGATTGGGTGCAGCAGTTCAGTCGGTTGACAGCCTTTAGCCGCATTGCCGGACCGTTGGATTTCTATTACGGATCGAACAATCTGGGCCGGTTCGTTGAGGCCTCTGGTGGTTCGAGGACTGCCGCCGTAACCGGAGAAGTGCAAGGCCGCACCGGTCCGGGTGCAGACGCTGCCGTCCGTCCGACCGAAGTGGAACCACCTTTGCCACCAATTAGGATACCGAGGCAGCACGCTCCTGCATCAGGCACAGACCCATTAACTCCTGCCACGGCACGGGACAATGCGGGTGCTCCTGTCACAGTGCGAGATAGTGCTGCTGGTCGAGACCCATTGACTCCCGCAGGCGATAATGGAGGTGCTCCTCCTTTTATAAGAGTGCCGCGCGAACAGCCTGCCGCTCCAATTCCAACTAGAATTCCGCCCAGACCGTATACGCCGACTCGCTTCGATATTCCTGAAAGAATTGCCAGCATGAACAGCTCTACCGGCCCACGACAGGTGGCAGATGTGGTTGTATTGGCAGACCACGTCGGACAGTTGTCACTACCTGAGTTCATGCGCTGGTTGGAGATTGTGAGAACACCATCAAACGGAGCGCTGACCGCAGGATCAATGATTCGGAAAAGCGAGGTGCTATCTCGCCCGGAAGTGACTCAAGCAATGCAAAACGCTCAGGTTGGGCGCACAGAGCCAGGTGCAGTGAGACTGGATCAACTGCAGCGATTTATGAGTGCACCGCCTGAAAGCCCCGGTATCCCAGACTTCCTTCTCGATTTCATGAGAATCAGAGTCGAGCTGGTAGAAGCTGGAGCCAGAGAGCCTCTTGCACCACATGAGGTGCTCGATCGAGCCGTTCCGCGATGGTTGGTGGAACGAGTTATAGAACAATATGTAACTCAAAATCCAGTGGCAGGACAGCCTCCGATTTACTCTGATCGGCTTCCGCCCGATGTGGCGAGTTTGATTGAGGCGGCCCGCGTATCACGCGGACCTCAAAGTGCAAGGAAACAGTTCGGTCAGCCAACAAACGACATAAAATTCAGACTGGAGAGACTAAATGAAGTCCTCAATATTCAGGATCCAGTAATCCGCGATCGGATCCTGGAGCTGGGCAGCCAGGATCATACTCTTCTCCGAAACATCATCGAGAAGTTGGACACAACTAAGTCTGCGGTTGAATACACAGAGCTTCTGGGGCTGACTTTGCCTGGTGCGAGAAATGTCCAGGACGTCAAAATGTTGTTTGACTCGTTGTTCTTCGGCAACAGAGCTGACCGGGAAGCCAGACCTGGACCGCGAAATATGGATCCAGTCAAGCGTGCAAGAGCGGACGAGCAAGCACAGTCTTGTCGTCAACTGGCTCAGCACCTGGTCGAGCGCATGATTCCTGAAGAAGGTCCGGCAAGGCAGCGCGCGCGTGAAATCGTCGAAGGTATTATCTCCGGACGCATCAGAGATCCCCGAATCGAAGGCGATGAAGGTGGTGGCTATGGCGGTGGCGGTGGCTTCCGCGGCCCTGGCGGCCCGGGCGGCAACCGAGATAGAGGCCGTGGTCGAGCGCAAACTACTCTTGATGGCGTCACCGGAGGTGATGGCGGCGGAAAAAAGTCGAGCAATGAAGGCGGCGCTCCTGCAGAGGGAAGGCCGACTGGGCGCGACGAAGTTTCTCGTCAGCCAGCTAGACCTGCAATTGAAGGACAGCCGGCGGTTCGAAATGATGGCGCCGGTGGTACTACAGTAGCGCAGCCGGCAGCTCGGAATGATGGTACGGGTACAGTAGCGCAGCCGGCAGCTCGGAATGATGGTACGGGTACAGTAGCGCAGCCGGCAGCTCGGAATGATGGCACGGGTACAGTAGCGCAGCCG
>CAYTDR010000534.1:3850-5863 GCA_964436185.1 uncultured Candidatus Obscuribacterales bacterium
TACAGTAGCGCAGCCGGCAGCTCGGAATGATGGCACGGGTACAGTAGCGCAGCCGGCAGTTCGGAACGATGGTGCGGGTACAGTAGCACAGCCGGCAGCTCGGAATGATGGCACGGGTACAGTGGCGGAGCCGGCAGTCCGGAATGATGGCACGGGTACAGTTGCACGACCGGCAACTGGGAATGATGGTGCCGGTGGTGGTGCTACAGTAGCGCAGCCGGCTCGCGAAGGCGCGGCTAGGAGCGGTGGAGCTGCAGTCGTCCAGCCTGGTCGTGAGAGTGCCGCAGCGGGCGCCACACAGGTACAGCCCGTGAGACCAGCGACAGGTTCAGGCGGTGGTACGTCAGGGACTGGCAACTCCGCAGGACTTGGAGAAGTACAAGGTGAGGCTCCGAGCCAGGGTCGAAGGGACGGAGCAACGCGGAGAGGCAGGGACGGAGGCCGAACCGATTTGGATGAAGTCCTTGAGGGACGGCAAGAGCGTGACAAGAAGCCACAGCAACGCAGAAACAGGGGCGGCGCGAGAAACTGGCGCGAGATGCTAGAGGACGGTCAGGAGTAGAGTTTCAGGACGCGAGATTACTTATTCAAAATCTGTCTGGCGGTCTTGTAGACTTTTTCTGCTACTTCGTCCTTGCCAAGCCGTTTGAGAATCTTCGCGTAATCGGCTAAGGCGCGTCCCAGGTCTTCGTGATCGCGTGGCAAGTGATCTTTTCTCAGATTGAGCACTTTGAGAATGGCTTCTTGTGCAGCGTCATAGTTTTTTAGCTTGAACTCGATAGTGGACAGTGAATGTAGATAGTCTGCTAGACCAATAGGATCTGGTGAAGACTTCTTCTCGAAAAGAGAAACGGCGCGCTTCATAAAGGGCAGCGCTTTGTCGAACATGTTCTGAACGCAGAGAGTCATTGCCAGATTATTGTAGTCATCCACCAACTCCGGACTGTTCGGTCCGTAGCTGTTTAGATGATGAACTAGCATTCTTTCGTAGACGGTCTGTGCTTCTGCATAATTGCCTTGTTCAAAATACTTCTCGGCGAGTCGAGCAAAGGCGGCTCCGGCACTGTCAGGAGTGTCTTCGGTGTCAAAACTCTCCGCGTGCATCGTGTCTTTGTCGACTAATGCAGCTAACAGTGACGCCTTGGCTTGTTCCGGGAGGATTGTCTGGGAGAAACGATTGCCGCGACCAGTAGCTGACGAGACGATTCCGTGTGCAGGCTTGTCCGAACTGGTTCTTTCCGGCGCGATCTCAATTCTATGCTTAACAGGAGCGGAGGGTTCCGGCTTGGATTCTGGTTTAGGTTCCGGTTTGGGCTCTGGCTTGGGCTCTGGTCTAGGTTCTAATTTAGGTTCTGGTTTGGGTTCTTCCTTGATCTCTTCCTTGATTTCTTCAATGGGTTCTTCATTCGGAACTTCATTTTCCGGAGTTGTTACTTCGAAGACTGCTGCTACCGCCGCTGCCTGGTGTGTCGGCTCGACCTGCCCGTTATCGTCATCATCGAAAAGGGCGCTGGCGAGCCGTTGACCCAGGGTTTGTTTGTGTTCTGCAGGTGCTTCGACTGCAACGGTAGGCTCTGCCACCGGTGTTACTTCCGGAGTAGGAGTCAATTCCGGCGTTACTTCCGGTTCAACTTCAACTTCTGGTTCAACTTCTGGGGCTGTTTCCGATTGCGGTTCTGGTTCTGGTTCCGCAACCTCTTCTGGCGCTGTTGGAGTGGGCGTTTCAACCGGGCTAGCAGCGAAATTTCGCGCCGGTGCCGTGAACTCTTCCACGATCTCTTCTGCTTTTAGTGCCGCAGCGATTGGCTCGGCTCTCGGGGCTTCCGGCTCGCTAGACATACCCATCAAGAGCGCTCGCAGCCCGCCTGACATCGGCCCATCATCATCATCATCATCGTCGACTGGTTTGACCGGCTTATCATCGCCAAACAGATCGGCTTTAGTGCCGCCTATGGTGCGCTGTTCGTTCGGCTCGGCCGTGTTTGTTCCTCTCCCGGTCGGCTCTGCCTCCCC
>CAYTDR010000535.1:0-5847 GCA_964436185.1 uncultured Candidatus Obscuribacterales bacterium
TTGGAGCGATTGAATATCAGTATCGTTGATCTGCTCATTCGATAAATGCAAAGATTTAAGTGCGGTCAAATTTGTGATGTGTTGGCAGACGGCTCCAGTAATCTGTTTTCCGGAGACCGACAGAGTATGAAGAGTCTTATTGGGTCCTAATTGCTTAAAATCCGTGTTCAGGAGATCTTTCATGCCGGACAGACTGAGTTCGCGGATATTGGTCAACTGCCGGAGTTCGGCAAGCACTCCCGGCTCGAATGTGGAGGCGGTAATCCATAAAACTTGGACTGACGGAGCGGAAAATTCTCTTGCTAGATCAACGGTCATTTTCGGAATGTGGATCGTCCAGCAAGGCGTGTTGGGATACTTCGCAAAAAGCTTCTCCACATCAGCAGGCTTGATATTTGTCCCGGTTAAATAGACAGCGCGTTTTCCACTTATGGAACCTTGGCTTACATTTAGCTCCTGGGTTTGTGAAGGAGCCATGAGATCTCTATTGTCCTTAATAAGCTGATCCATGGGATTAGCGATTACTTCGTGTTTCACTGTAGGCTTTGTCTTTGGCTCGACAAGATTGAGGCGAGTAATGGTTAATGCAAACAGCCCCACGGCAGCAACTCCCGCTAGCCAAAAAACGACTGGATTAAGGACAGACCCTCTGCGAAGCTCTTCCATATTTTGATAGGAATTGGTGGCGGCCACAGTATCATCCACAGGCTCTATGTCTTTTCTCGCGTCATCCTGAATCTGAAGTAAACCGTCCAACTGCTCGCGCATTCTAGCCATAGAAGCAGGTCTTTGCGCAGGATCCTTGGCGAGGATGTAGGACATCAACAGCTCCAGCTCTGCAGCAAACTCGCGCTCGCTTGCATCCGAAAGAGTTGGTACAGGTGAGTTGCAATGCATCAACATCGTGTCCAGGGCAGAGTCGCCCAGAAATGGCGGTCTGCCTGTCAATGCCTCGAAAAGAACGCATCCTAGCGAGTAAACTTCAGCCTTTTCATCGAACGGTGATCCCGATAGTATCTCCGGAGCAATATATGGAGGGGTTCCGGCAAGTGTTTCCTCTTTATTGTCCGACGTTTGGTTAGCGATGCCGAAATCGATGAGCTTGGCTCCGAGGGCACCATAATTGCCACCATCGAGATTCGTCAACATTATGTTGGACGGTTTGATATCTCGGTGAAAAATTCCATTCTCATGTGCACATTCCAGTGCAGAACAGATCTGCGTGATTAGCTCGATGCCTTGTGCTGGACTAAGCGGTCCATGGTCTTCAAGATAGGTCTTGAGACTCACAGGCGGATCGATCAACTCCAGTACCATATATGGTATTCCAGATTTCGTAGGTCCGAAATCCAGCACTTTTATTATGTTCGAATGCTCGAGCCTACTGATTATTCGCGCTTCTTTGTGAAAAGCGGATACTTGCGCACCGGTGATGCGGCGTAGAATCTTCAAGCATACCCGCTTCTTCAAGATCGGATCTAGACATTCATAGACTAGTGCGGATCCTCCGGAGCCGAGAAAGGCTAGTGGTTGATATCTTTCTGTTGGAAACTCATCCGGATTGACGAGGACCGGATCTGCAGGGACCTTTACTTCGGTTTTTCGAACAACCGAGGATTGTCTGCTCGAGAGAGTGCTTTTTTCCTCGGTGGTGCGCGGACAACTGCAAAGATCAGATCGGAAGATCCACTGTGTCAGGCTACCCGATTTGCGATCTGAGATTCTTTTTGCACAAGTCGGACAGATCCGAACCGAGTAAAATTGTCCTTCCGCAGACAACGAATCACATCGGCACACGTCAATAAACTGAGTTATGAATCCGCCAGATTTAGATTCCTTTGGTTTCAGGCATTTGACACAGTTGTTTTTAGAGTCGGCCATATTGTCCGAGTTGGCCCGGTTGGTACGCCTATGTATATCCTCTCTTACAGCAGCCGATCAGTCAATGCTGGTAATCCTTCTGAATGTCAGGACGTAGGCGATCCGACGTCAGACCGCCGAATAAAGCTACAACGAGCTGCAAGGCACCGTATGTGGCGAACCTGTACGCTCGAATCAGATTGGATTTGCGGTGAAGCATGACGCCCGTACACTACCGTTGGTATCAGTACGGACGTCCTGCGCTGGCATCGAGACTACCATGAGTCGCTCGATCCCTTGTCTTTTGATCACTTGTTATGCAGGTCGGATTACTTCGGAATCGTTGGATTAGTTTCGCATCCATAGCAATTCCCTTCGACTTCTAATTGAATATTTCGTCGGATGAGCCACAAAGAAAGCAGGTTGGAATGTTTCAACCGATGTCCTTCCGCTGAAGCTGTTTCAGTTCGATCTAGCGATTATACGGCGGTTCGAAGCGATGGACCGTGATCCAGTGTTCAGAGTATAGTGGCATCTTCTGAGACGGTTTGCCGTTGGCATCTTTGACTGGATTTCCAGCGTTGTCCACAACCTGAGCGTAAACTAAGCAGGTTCCACCTTGCACTCGTTCTAATTGTGGAGGCCCTTGAGGGTCGAACCGTTCTGAGATGCGCAACTGTACGCCGGAAGCTGCCAGTGCCCGATTTATCTCCGTGATGGGATTAGTTGTTCCCCGTCCTGCACAACTGATAGAGTTTCTTATTTGAGTAAGGGCCTGTTCTGATAGACCATTGCGAGCGATCATATCAGCAATTTCTGCAGGACTCTTTAGTGTCTCGGGCGATGCCTGACCGAGGAACGCTCCTATCTTTTTGAACCGTTCCATTTCCTTCTCGAACTCCTTTGCTTCGCGAAAATAGCGTTCCCACCCCTCTCCGTCTTCGCGTCGGATAATCTGAATCGGCTCGTTCGGGCCTTCGACTAGCTCTAAATCATCACTGGTGTCCTCAATCTCATCGGCATTGTTAGTACTGCCCAAGCTAAATCCTCGCGCTTGTTCATAGCCTTCGAAAATGTCTAACAAGTTAAGACTGCAATCTTGGGTCTGTTGCCTATCTTGAATAAATCCTTCACCAAATTCCATTTGCATTTTATTTTCCTCTGGTAATGCAGCCTCACACTCGTTTGTATACGGGAGGAGCGAAGTGTCGACGGTAAAGACGCACAGGAAATTTTGCGTGTTAACGAATTGCGATACGGCAACTCGTGCTACCGAGTTCGTTTATCGAAGAGCCAATCCTATTCGAGTGTGGCTGAAAAGCCGCTACTCTAGTGGCGAATCTGGTGACATACTTCGTTGGACTATGTGATCAGATCGTTACGCTTCACGCATGCGGAAGCACGTATATGAACTGCGCTAACGCGCACGATTGCGTTGCCGTGGCAATGACATTGCTTTCGTGATTCGTCAAATCGCTGACCAGTCCTGGATTTACAGCTTGTTGTTTGCTTCAACAGAACGGTCCTAGCATCCGAACACTGTCATGCTTTTGTAACATTCCGTCCCTATTCTGGTCAGTAAGAACGGCGGCAGACGACCGACCGAGGCGGGAGTAGGAGATTTATTATGACAAACGAAATTGAAGCGGGCAGCAATGCAGAACTGAGTCAGTCTCAACCAGGTGTCACAGGTGCATTGCTATTAGATTGTTTGACGAGAGAAGATTGGCAACGCGCTGACTGCTTCAGCGGCCAATCTCCTGCGCAATCAGATACTTATGATCCGGCTTGCTTTGTTCCTATTCAAAACTCTGGCAATGAAGTTCAATTGGTCAATTCAAACGACCTTGAGTCGTACCACGCTCATTTAGCTGCATCAGTTTTACCGAGCATTTCAGAAAGTAGGAATGGGATTTCTGATCGGACTTTATTACAGAGAGAGGGTGATACTTCCTGCGATACCAATCAAGAGACGAAAGTCTTGCTTGAGCGTTGGAACAAAATGTTGGATGACGCTCAGATTCCCAAAGGACCAAATAGAGACATATTGGCAGAGATCGGCAGGCAGTTTCTGTCCGGAGAGTTCGATGCTGCCAAGCTCCAGAAAATGTTGGAGCAGGAATCACGCCGTTTTGATGCCATTCTCAAGGAAGGCGATCGCGACACAATCAGGAAGGAATTGGATGAGTACTCGAAGTTCCAGGAGGCTCTAAGGAAAATAGATCAGACGCTTCGAGCGCAGGGCATCAGTCTTGACTTCAGCGGGCGCGGTGTGTGGATCTCTGAACCGGCACGCAAGCAGGAATGGGTTTATACAATAAAGATGGATGAACACGGTACAAGTCAGCATCGACGTCTATTCCACGATCCTTCGGCTCCAGGCCTTACGGCGCTTAGAAACGATCGTGAAGACGTCACCGCCGAAGCCGCGTTCAAAGCATTGAGCGATAGGTTCAAGCGTGCGCTTGGCCCAAAACACTAAATAGTTATCCAAATGCGTCGCCGAAGCCATCTCCTGAAAAGAGATGGCTTTGAGCTATTGCTGCTCAATAGAGCTAAGCAATCAGAGAAGAAATCGTGCTCAGTAGTCACTCCGTCAGTAGAGAGGAGATCAATTGGAGTTGAACAACGGCAGTCGGGCTCGTACCTTGTTTGAACTGTGGTCCAAGCTGATCTGACCGCCATATGCATCGCCGGCTGCATATGCTTCTTGGTTAACGAAAATCGTTCTGCTTCTGCACGGGCTCAGATCGAGCGTATCAAGATAGTCTTTGTTGGCGCATTCCAACTTGTTGCGTATAACGACTAAGCTACTTCCGGTGGTTGATGTTTCTTCAGTCTGCTCTTTGCTTACTAGCTCCACTGCCCTTCTGAAAAGCCTTGTGGCGGCTCCGAGCCGAAAGCTACGTCGCAGACGGCTGTCCTTGAATTCGCGGTTGCTTTCCAATCTGATTGAATCGAGCAACCACGTCGCCATTTGAATTGTCACTTCGATATTTTCGCTGGTTCCTACGAATACAGGTACGTCTTTTTGAGTGCCTCGCCAATAGTCATATCTTGGAGACGTGTAGAAATCGGTGTAGTAAAGCGTGCAAGCCGCACTGAGTGTTCGACGCATCCAGGGCTCTAACCTGAAATTGCCTTCGACCTCTACGACATCAAAATTGATTGACGTTTCACTTATCTCAGCGACCGTCAGATTATGTTTGGCGAGAAGGTCCATAGCAAACTGCATGGCCACATTTCGCTCATTTTCGTTTTGATTGCCTTCTGCGAGCGCAAGTAGCTTCTTGACTTTCTCAATTACAGAATCGACCACGTTGTCCTCCGCGCGCAGTCATTTTACGGTGACGCGCCCAAGTGAAGTTGCAATGGGCAAATTATCGCTTCGATCCGAAACGCTGTAAATATACGCGTGTCGATATCGAGATGATATAGAGTGCTATGCTGAAGTGTGCGACTCACTATGAGCCGCACACCGCAACGTTATTGATTAGGTTCGTCGCAATTTTAGAGAAGATTCGGCCGGGCAATAAAACTCAGCTTATCTTGTTCTTCCCATTTAAATGACTGATTGCTGTTCCTATCTACCTTCGATGATGCAGATGGCAGATGAACGTTTGATTCTCGGTACCATCGATTCGTAAACTCTGAAGCAGTAGTTCATATCTCGGGGTCCGAGGTATGCGATCTGCAAATCTTCAGCGACAGCAACGTCGAAGTTCTGCACACCAGTTGAAACAACCGCAGCAGTTCCTTCTTTGATTTGCGGGCTCCAGAATACGCCGTCCGTGCAGACTTTGCTGACTTGCTCCAGTTCCCAGACTGGAGAGTCTTTTACTGGTTTGAGCAACTCGCGATACATGTCGACTGACGTTATGAGTGCATAAGGGAAGTGGTGATTGCTCGACAACAGCTTGTCTATAGATGCGTAAACAGCTGATACCGCCGTGCCGTCTTTCGACCAATTGCCAAGATTGACTTTAT
>CAYTDR010000536.1:0-5842 GCA_964436185.1 uncultured Candidatus Obscuribacterales bacterium
GGAACGCTGAGAAACGGATTGACTGTCGCCTGCGTGGAACAGGTCACTACTCGATTCGGTGGTGCTCCCACTCTCGTGGCCTGTCCCGGTAGTGGATGTAGAACGTTAGCCAACGTGAGTCCGACAAACTTGCCGAAGCCAGTGGCTACGTAAGTCCTATCAATCTCCATGAGAACCAGGTCTGTCTCGGTCTCTACTCTGACCGCTAACTCTCGCACTTCCAGGTAGTTAAGATACCAGACGATTCCGTATGCCAGCCCCATGTAGAGGAGGTCTATGAAGGGAAACAAAACCATGAGGAATAGCACTATGAGCGCAGGACCAGTCTCTGCTACGGATTGTCCGGCGCGATTTCGAAATCGTCTCTTTTGGGGTTGCGCTTTTGGGCTCATTTTTAGAGATCCTGGTGCTGCGGGTAATTCGACCAGTCTTCATCTGCCGATAATTAGGCAAGTGCTTTCTGGCTTGAGTCTAATTTGGTAAGTCATGAAGCCGGTACACTCTTGCTTGTCAATTTAGCACTGTTGTCTAATTTGAAGCAGGTAGATTGATAAGCTAAAGTCACCGTTGCCCAAATTGGTAATATTCAAGAAACACTATATGTTTAATTAGAGGCTGTTGTCAAGACGGAAGAGCTAGATTACATGCGTAGTTCCAACATCTTCGAAGAAATGTTTGATGCTCTATGAGTGGCTACACAATTCCTAACGATTGGCAATGAATTGTCACCAGACCGGCGGAATTAACTTACAGCCAGTGCAATATTGCTACTGTATCCCGGACTGGAAACGCGGCTGAAATCGACCTGATCGCCATTGGTAGGAACGCCGCAAGACTAAGTAGAGGGGCTGAATTCGATGAGTCAGATGCTTGTTGCAGGAATAGCTCTCGACCCGCAGAGCCAGCATCATGTTCTGGTTTTGAATGATCTGGATAAAAGACGGGCGCTGCCAATTTGGATCGGTGCCTCGGAAGCCAGCGCGATCAGCCTGGCACTCGACTGTGTTGATGTCCCGAGACCGATGTCCCACGACCTGATTGTGGACATTATCGGCGCGGCTAATTATCGAGTGTCTCGAATCGACATTCACGAGAACGTCGACAATATTTTCCTTTGCTCGATGACATTAAGCTCCGCAGTTGAAGGGGCGGATGAAATCGTTCTCGATGCTCGGCCGTCGGATGCTGTGGCAGTGGCGCTGCGAGCCGGCGCTCCGATCTTTGTCTCTCCCCAGGTATTCGCCTCAGGGACAGTATCGTTGGACAAAGAATTAGACGAAAAAGAGAAGGAAGATTTTCGTCGTTTTCTGGCTCGTGTTAACGCCTCCGATTTTCAACTTCCCGAATTCGGCTCTGGTGCGGCCTGAGCTGCAGCACTGTATATGGTTCCTCTCGCCTCTCGGCTATGGTGTCATTCCGAAATCTGAATTCGAGGCTTTAAGAAGTTCGAGAATCTCTGATTCATCAAGAGGATCGGCATCGAATGCTTCCATACTCGCATCGAATAAGTTTCGGCTAGCTGGCGAAGGACGTTCGCGCGAGTCGAATAACCGGCTGAGCCTTGTTCCAGCGGGAGAAAGGCATTTTTTGTATTGGAGGGATATCTTAACTACCTTCAAAAGGTAGGCTTCTTCGATCCGGAAAATTTTCATTCGACCCTCGTCAGTCAAACTAATGTTTTGAATATCGTTGGTAAAACCATCGATCGATTTCGATCTAAGCATCGCCTCATTGCGTGGACCCGTCCGCTTCAATTGAGATAGACATAATTAGACGATTAGTTTCGGACATTTTACGGACATAACCTTATGAGGATGAGCTTGTCGGCTCTTTCACAATTTCGAGGACGTCTCGAATACCACGCGTACCGTCTGCCAACCATCCGGCAACCATCAGATTTCGGACGCGTACCCTGCCTTGCGTGGAATCAGGAAGGAGAAACTGCTTCCTTTTCCGACGACACTGTCGACAGAGATGCTTCCTGCATGTTGTTCTACGATCGCCTTACAGATTGCCAATCCGATTCCTGAGCCAGGTTTTCTCATGTTTATTTCCGCTCCAGCCTGGCGATATTGATCGAAGACTTTTATCTGGTCTTCATCTGCGATACCACAACCACTGTCGGTCACGGTTACTTTGACAAAGTCTTCATCCAGCTCATCATCGACTTCTATGGAGACAAGACTGCCTTCAGGGGAGAATTTGATTGCGTTGGACAGCAGATTGACGAGGACTTGCGTCAGTCGATCCGCATCACCATATACGGAGGCTGCCGTCGATGGTCGCTCCATGTTGATACTTGCAGACGCAGCCAGACCAGCGACCATTTCCACGGATGTTTCTATTACCAAAGCAATCGGGACTGGTTTCAGTGACATTGGCATGCGGCCGGCCGCGAGCATCTCTACATCAAGCAGATCGTCGACAAGCTCTATCAGCGTGTCCATGTTCTTCTCTGCCCTGAGCAAATGTTTCTCAGCCTTTTCATCTATCTCTCCACATTCACCTGTAGTCACCGCATTCAGTTGCGTCAGAATCGATGTCAGAGGTGTGCGCAAATCCTCGCTCACGGTGGCGAGAAAGCGCTGCCGCATCTCCTCCAGCTCCTTTTTGTCGGTTATGTCGTGAGCTACGCAAAAATAGGTTCTGTCTTCCCGCGAATAATTCACCGACCACAAGTAATGGCCAATACCGCCATCCTTTTCCCGTATGCGAGTCTCAAAAATTACACTTGGCGATCCGCTTTCTTTCAGTGCCTCGATTTCGCTGTTGACCGTTTTTTTGTCCCCAGTCACTACCAGATCGACAAGGCTCCGTCCCATGAGATCGTCGCTTCCATAGCCCCATTTAGCAAGAGCTGCTGGATTGACGAGCCTGAATCGTCCCTTTTCGTCCAGAGAGCAGACAATGTCGTTAACGTTCTCGGTCAGCTCCCGCTCCTTTCGAGCAGCTTCTTCCAATGCTCGAGCAGAGTCGTGCAAAACCAGATCGAGCTGAGCAATTTCGTCGCGCCCCGAGAGCGGTGGCAAAAGCTCTATGCCGGCGGCCAGGCGGACGCTATTTTCTCCTATCCGATTAAGACGTTGAATCACTCTTCGGGCGAAGTAACGCCCGGTCACGAGCGTGAGAAGAAAATTGAGAGCCACTGCCACACCAAGGACCGTCACCCGTACTGATTGTTCCGAGCCGACCCGAGATTGAATTTCGGATTCCAGCTTGAGCAGCCTGGTGCTTCGTGCGTTGAACTCTTTAGAAAGCTCCGCGCCTTTCTTCATGAGATTGGTCATGTCGTCCCAGACAATTCCGGGGCTGTTTGCCTGATCTATACAAACGAAGATGCTTTCGATGATGGGCGGCAACCCGCGGATCAACTTGTATTCTGCCCTATTACCGCGGTCTGCAAGTTTCTCTAGAGTTCGTAAATGTTCGCGAGTGCTGACCATGAATTCCTGCCGTTGCTCTGCGCTCGACTTTCCGCCCGGCAAGGGTACGGTGCCGCCAAGGTTGAAAAGGATGCTGCTGGTAACTCTGTTTGTCAGTCTGATCACTTCGGTCATTCGCATCATAATACTTCTGGCATGTTCGACTCGCTGCCTGTCAATCTCCGTCTGTTCGAGCAGCTGTAGGAACGCTACAAATAAAAACAACTGCAGTATTGCGGGTAGTACTATGATCAGAATGAAGCCGGTCTGCGTGCTGAACCAATCTAGCCGTCTCGACATGGATTCCTCCTTGTCGGACATTTTGACAAACTAAAATTCGGCTCAGTCCACATTTTGCAAACCTTCTTTTGCCGGGATCGAGAACCAAACGGTACGCTGATTTGCGCTTTCCATCTCGACACCAATACTGCCACCATGTTTCTCGACTATTGCTTTACAAATGGCTAATCCGATCCCCGAGCTGCGTGTTTTTGAGCTGTCCTGGGTGCCCTGCCTGTAAAGATCGAAGATGGCGTCTGTGTCCGCGTTGTCGGGGGCAGCTCCTTCGTGCGAGAGCAGAATTTTGACAGAGTTTTCGTCAGCGTCGACTTTCACTGATACCAACCCTCCTTGTGGAGAGTTATTGATAGCGTTACTAAGGAGGTTCACCATGACTTGCTTCAAACGTTCCTGGTCTGCGAATACCTGTGCCAGAGTGCCTTCTGCATCAATCTCCACTTCATAGGTCTCCGCCAAATCAAGCACCAGCTCAATCGATTTTTCGATCAAGGGCGCCAGCATGATCCTGTCCGGATTCATAGGCATCTTGTCGGCGTTGAGACGTTCCACGTCGAGAAGGTCGTTGACCAGACCGATCAGAGTGACCATATTCTTCTCTGCCTGGCGCAACTGTTCTCCGGCCGAGGGGCTCAGGTTGCCGCAACCGCCAGCGGTGACTACATTGAGTAGTGCCAGTATGGATGTCAGTGGTGAACGTAAATCGTGGCTCACCATCGCCAGGAACCTCTGCCTGAGCTGCTCCAACTCTTTGCTGTCCGTTATGTCATGTGCAACACAGAAGAAAGCATTGTCGTCCCGTGCATATGTGACAGACCATAGGTAGTGGCCAGTGCTGCCATCGTCTCGCCAAACTCGAGCCTCGAATACACGGGCCCCGGCAACTGCCTTGACCGTCTCTATCTCTTGTGCCACTGCCAACCTATCTTCATCGGCCACTACATCGAACAAGGAGTATCCCAGCAATTCTTCTTGTGTCAAACCCCATTCCTTGCTGACAGCGGCGTTGACGGCGAGAAAGCGCATTTGTTCATCCAGCGAGCAGATCACATCGTTGACATTCTCTGCCAGGGCCCGCTCTTTTCTGTTAAGCTCTGCCAGCGCGGCAGTGGAGCTATGAAGTACCTGATCGAGGCGGGCAATCTCATCGGATCCAGTGAGGACAGGTAGCAAGGGCAGGTTGGAGGCCATCCTGGAGCTGTTTTCGCTCACACGAGCCAGTCTTCTGGCAATCTGTCTCGAGTAGAATCCTGCGGCAATGACGGTGAAGATGAAGTTGCACCCGAGGGCAACGGCGAGCCAAATGACTTGTTTATTATCGCTTACAGCGGCAGTTTGACTCTGGTAGTCGAGACTGGAAATTCGATCCAGAGCCGAATGCAATTTGACATTGAGTGCTCGGGCTTTCCGCAGGCAGTCTCGCATTTGATAGGAATAACCTGATCCTTCACTGAGTATTTGTACTTTCTTGACGTTCTCCAGGTTCTCCTCCGCGATTGCTGTTATCTCTTTCAGAAGTTTGCGTCCTTGTGCACTGCCACTGGTATCAGATAGTTTTTTGAGTCTCTGGAGGTTCTCGCGAACTTCCTCAATCATTCCGATCCGTTCTCGTTTTGCTCTGGCTATATCGTTCTCGTCGTCAGTGCCTGACATTTTGGTGAGAAATGAAGTGGAAAGCTGGTCTGCCATCCGGGCCATCTCGCCTACGTATACCATTACGTTCTTCGCATGCTCGACACCTTTTCGCTCAACCTCCGCCTGGAGTACGAGCTGAATCAGCGCGCCAAAAATTACCAACTGAAGAAGTCCGGGAACAATGATGACCAGGAGCAGCCCCATGCGCGAAAGATTTGCTTTGAACCAGGACATCTAGCTCCCTCGAAATTCAACCAGTCAATGTAGAGAGTGCCTTCTCAATTCGCATCTGAGGGTTGACAGTTGCTTGAACATTATTAAAAGTACTAAACTGTACTCAGATTCTAACCTTACTAGTTCGACAATGGTTTATGAGATTTCTTAGCGTAGAACATCAAAGATGCCTGTGCAGAACTGTCGTCATGACGGGTGTAGTTCTGCTTAGCGGTTGTTCCTCAAGCCAGGCGCCGACGGCAGTAGGCAACTCT
>CAYTDR010000537.1:0-5833 GCA_964436185.1 uncultured Candidatus Obscuribacterales bacterium
GTGCACCCTTCAAAGGTGTGTCTGGTTCCGAGTAAAAGAACACTGGTAAAGGCACAACTGAGTTACTGTCGAGGCGAAGTCTATCGTCTCCGTTCAGGAATACTCTTTGCAAAGGTAATAGTCAGTCACTGAGTGGGAGTTGAAAGTTGTGTTGGCAGGAAGTAGATATTAGATACTTAGCAAATTATCTTGGCAACTAACAATGCTTTGTATCTTGTACTAGGAAAAGTTTTGAGCTATGGCTTAGAACTTTAACAAGCCAGGGTAGCGCAGCTAGGTCACAGAAAGATGAGTCTCGACTCACACTATGTTCGCCTGAGAATATCCAAACGAGAGCGTCTCCGAGGAACGTCGAGCATTCTCCGTTCTGCACAAACACAAAAAATTGTGTTCGTTCCCTGGAAGATTTTTCGCTAAGAGTTCAGGGCGGCACGCACATAACGGCGTATCAGACTCGCATCTGGCGGTGGACAACTAATGTCTTCGTCCGCAAGCACTTTCGTCGTGTTTTTCATGTCGAATACAACGTCGGTAGCTTGAAACAGATCCATACTGCGCCGCGAGCGAAAATAATCGTTGTCACCGGTGAGGCGGCATAGCGCCAGGCTGGCAGCAGCCGCTTCGGTCGACGAATGTGCCTTCTGAGCCACTATGCGGCGAAACTGTTCCAACGAGACTGTTCTTACCTGCTTGTCTTCCAATTTTATCCATTCGAACAAAGACGAAAGTTTGAGGCTTTGCGGGTTGGCAATATGAAAGGTATTCACGCCTTCACGGCTGTTTTGTCGCGTCGATATCCTGCTCATCGCGCGCGCGCAGAAGTCCACGGGAGTGATATCAATGGCGATATCACCTTCCGTGTCAGGAACACACCCAAGCTCACCGATTCCGCGCACGAACATCTCGAGAAAGTCATTGTCTGCAGCCTTTCCGCCGCTCGCATCAGCAGTCAATAACCCCAGCCTGTAAATGGAGACTGAGTCATTCCCGTTCGCCAGCCTGCGTGTCAACAGCTCACCAGCCCACTTGCTCTGAGCGTAGCCACCAAAGACTTCTTTAGTAGACGACAGATCATCCGTCTCCACAAGCCGTCCGGAATTTCTGTCGGTCGCCACGAATACAGATAGTGTCGACGCATAATGCAACGACTTGGGGCATCCTGCCTGCATCAAGCTAAATATGTCGAGAGAGCTTTTCGTGTTCACAGGCTCCAACTCGTAGTAGTCGGTAAGCATGTTTACTTGAGCAGCGTTGTGATAGATCGTCCCCACACGCTGAGAAAGTGAATGCCACTGCTCCTCTGAAAGTCCCAGACGATTCAATGAAACATCACCGCAGAGGATCTCGATTCGCTCCTCGTCGTCGGGCGATAACGTTTTGCCGTGACGAGCAGCGGCTTTTCGCAGGCGCGAGATGCCCTCATCACGGCTACCGGCTCTGACGAGACACACCAACTCTAACTCGCTGTCAGCCAAGAGCTCTACCAAAAGCCGAGATCCGAGGAAACCTGTAGCGCCTGTAACCAGCGCTTCAGTAATTTTTCCTGACTTCCCAGCCCGAGTGGAGGACTTCTGATGCTGGAATTCCCTGACCAGTTCCGTTACACGCTGACGTAGAAAATCCGCGGACATGGCTGTGTCGGCAAGAAGCTCTTCCTGGCTGCTCTCGTTGAGGGCGGCTGACAGTCGAGCTATTGTTCGCTCTCTGAACAACATTTCGGGTGGCAATACAATCCCTCGTGCCTCCGCCGCCACCACGATTTCGAGCACTGAGAAAGAATCACCGCCGAGATCGAAGAAGTCATCTTCCAGCCCAACAGCAGTAGCCGGCAAAGATAGAACCTGAGACCAGATACCTCTGAGAGTCTCTACCAATCCTTTCTGCTCCGCAGCCTCCGAGCACGAAGGCGCTTCATCCTTTGCCACTACTTTTGATGGCGCGACGATCTCCCAGATTTGCCGCAAAGCTTCAAGATTCACCTTTCCCGTGGTCGTCAAAGGCAGCTCCTGCCGATACACGAAGCGCTGAGGAAGCATCCAGGCAGGGAGAGTCCGCGACAATCCCTGGCGCAGAACGGCTGGAGAGGGAGCTCCCTCCTCTCGCGTTTGCAGAAATGCCACCAAACAATCACGCCTGCCAGCGGAAAGTTTCAAAACGGAAGCACGTTCGACTCCGTCTATCTCTGCCAACCTGGTCTCAATCTCCTCCGGCTCGACGAGCAACCCGCGCAGTTTGAACTGCCGGTCGCAGCGCCCGAGAAACTCGTATTCACCGGATTCGGTTCTCCTCACCAGGTCTCCTGTTCTATAGAGACGCTCGCCACCACGGATGATGAACTTGACCTGGTTCAATTGCGGTCGTTTCAAATAGCCCCGCGCCACTCCCAGACCGCCGATGAACAACTCGCCGTGGGAGCCTAGCCCCACCTCCTCACCGTTTTCATCAAGCACCAGATAGTGCATACCGTCCACTGGTTGCCCAATCAGAGGAGCATCCCAAGTTTGCCCATCGCAAATCACAAGACTCGTACAAACAGTGGCTTCCGTCGGTCCGTACACGTTGACCACTCGGCAGCGACTGGACCATTTGCGAACGACTTCAGGAGAGACTGCCTCTCCACCGATCACAATACTCTCCAGGCAGGCAGGGGCTTCCTGTGGATCCAGCATGCGCAGAAGCGCCGGAGGAATGTCCATGTGAGTTATGCGATGCCGCTCACAGAGCACGAGAAACTCGCCAGGGGGTGTCATCGTGCAGTCCGCATCGATGACCAGTGTTGCACCGGAAAGCAGAGCAGTGCCCATATCTGAAACAGAGGCATCGAAGCTGGTCGAGAGGTAGAACAACGCACGCTTGCCGAAAGCCAGACCAAATGCCCGTATTTGGCAATCGATGAAGCTGACGATACCACGATGAGTAACCAAAACGCCTTTCGGCTGCCCGGTCGAACCGGACGTATAGATACTGTAAGCCAGATCTTCAGCCGCCATACAGGGCGGATCGAGGGCACCACGCTGTTCGATCAAGTCGCTTATCAGCAGGCATTCAGCACCGCTCAGCCTAAAAAGATACTGAAACTCAGGTTGCGTCAGAACCAACAAACACTCGGACTCTGTCAGCATCAAGTTGATTCGATCGACAGGCAGTTTCGCGTCCACAGGCATGAATGCTGCCCCGGCGAACCACACTCCAAGGAAAGCGGCGATGTACGAAGACCCCTTCTCCAGACAAATTGCTACTGTTTTTTCCTTAGCAGCGCCATGCTCTTTCAGCGCAGCACCGATGGAACGGGCATAAGTCTCCAGCTGCGCGTAACTCAGCGGCTCCTCACCCATCGACTCCACAGCACATGCCAGGGGATGCTGTCGGCACACCTCGCTGAACCTGTCCAGGAAGAAGCTGGTATCTGATGATTGGTCAACCAAATTCTGTCACCGTTTAAAACCACTGCGGGCTCACAGACAGCAATCTGAATTGCCCGACAAAACAATCACATCTTGAACCGTTCATGGAGGGCAGCAATCGACAGAACCATCATCACGATTGGGTCGCGCGCGGCTCGATCCGCTTCATCAATGGTGTCCATTTCATCCATGAACTTAGTTACTTTCGCTCGATCGAAGAACGGAACGGACGAGAACGACTGGCTGTTGATACTATCACGCACCAGATCCTGAGCATATTTGCGAGAGAAGCGGCAAATAGGTGGAGCAACGAAAGGATGTTTTTCCCTCGTCCTGATATTCTCAGTTATGACGCCTTTCATCGCTTCACGCAGGATGTACTTCTCGGTAGTATCATGAATTTTCGCCGAAAGCGGCAGGGTTCGTACCAGTTCAAAGAGCCGGTGATCGAGGAAAGGAAGCCGACCTTCTACGGAGTGAGCCATCTCACAGCCATCGCCAAGCGTTCTCAATATATAGTTAGCCAACGCAGTCTTGGTCCAGAGATACAGTGATTGATGAACACGAGGACGCCGGAACACCTGACCTTCCAGATCGAAGCTCTCCAGGAGCCGTTTGTAACAGTCTTCCTTTTCGAACCGGCTGACGAATTGCGGGGATAGAATGGAGCACATTTTATGACCCAGACTTCCCTTCGCCTCCAGGAAAGCGGGGACGAATTGAAGCTTGTCACTCACCGCGGTTAGTGGCAGGGACTGTCCGTGCGAAAGCATGATTCCCTGAGATGCCGTATTGCTTTCGAATAGAGCCGAGACCAGCGCCTCGCGGTTGGTATGCCGGAACAGATCGGTGCGAAAATGTGCATAACCACACAAGAGCTCATCTGAACCCTCTCCCGTTAATGCCACTTTGAAGCCGGCTTTGCGAATTTCTCGATTGAGCAAATACTTAGCTGGAAGGTGACCATTCACCGCCAGACCTTCGCTGTGGTAGACAGCGTCCGGCAGGCAATCCATCAGGTCTTTGTCGCTCACCTGAATGGGATGGAAGGACGCTCCAACGAGCTCAGCCATCTCCTGAGCCAGCGCTTGCTCATCATAGGAGCTCTCCTCGAAGCATACTGAAAAGGCCGTCAGGGGCGCTGACGTCATTCTGGCAGCCGTGCCGAGGACGGCGCTGGAATCCAGACCGCCACTCAGGTGGAAACAAACGGGGACATCCGAGCGCAAGCGCAGCTTCACCGCTTCCTGGAAGGCGCTCGCGAACCGCTCTATCATCTCCGGGCCGACCTCAGCCGGAGCTTCGTCATCATCGGCGATACCATAATCCAGATCCCAGTAGGTGCGAGTGGAAACTCCGCTGTGGTCGAAGGTGAGAATATGACCCGGTCTGAGTTGATTCACGCCCGCGAAGAGCGTTCTGTCCGGCAAGACGTACTGGGTGTTAGCGACATGATAAATCGATTCCTCATCCCAGGCGGGAGTCACTCCCAGCGCGAAAAGCGCTTTCGCTTCCGACCCGAGGTAGATGCCCGACGGCGTGACAGCGTAACAGAGCGGCTTGATACCGAAGCGGTCTCTTACCGCCACCAGCTTCTGAGCTTTGTTGTCCCAGAGGATGATAGCGAACTCGCCACGCAAGTGCTCGACAAAACCCTCGCCATGCTCTTCATACAAATGAATAGCAATCTCCGCGTCAGAGTCAGTGCGGAACTTGTGCCCACGCTCGCGGAGATGCTCTCTAATCCTCTCAAAATCGTAGAGCTCTCCGTTGACTACCGCGGAGATCTCGCCGTCTTCATTCTGAATCGGTTGACGCCCGTTGTCCGGTCCGATGATCGCCAGTCGGGTGCTGCCCAGACCTACACGCTGATCGACCGACTGCCAGAAGCCGTTTTCATCAGGACCTCGATGACGCAGTGCATCGAGAGCAGCGACGAGTGATGCCACCGGCCGTGGTTCACGACCGACAAAGCCTACAATTCCGCACATGATATTCCCCAGGGCGCAAAGAAGGGCTTCAGCGACTCTTTTACTTCCGAGCGCTCGAACACCTTGCTGTATTGATCGAGACCGTAGATATCATCGACCAGATCGTCGACGTTCAACTGCTTGTCCGCAAGCAGCTTGTAAGCTTCTTCGAAGGAGCCGTATTTGACGAAATCGAAAATCGGCTCTTTCTTTATCATGTCCACCATTCTGAACGAGAGCGGCTCGAACTGCCGGCTCTTGAGGACGATGCGTCCTCGCGGCTTCACGGCTCTCACCATCTCGGCGAGGGATTCTGAATTAATGAGAGTCTCTATGATAAAGTCGAACTCGTTATCAGGAAGACTGGCATTAACATCATCGGGATCGTAGATGCTTATGTTGTTAAACCCTTTCAAAGACAGAATCTTCATTATCAACTCGGAAAATCTGTTTTTGCCG
>CAYTDR010000538.1:0-5830 GCA_964436185.1 uncultured Candidatus Obscuribacterales bacterium
AAAAGTGATTTACCGACCCAACAGGATCTGTAAACTGTTGCAAGGCGCCCAGGCGGCTCAGAATTATTCGCTCGGCGTTGCCTAAGAACTGTGACTCCAGCGCAGCATGTGTGCTGTATGTACGCATACCGTTAGCCAGCCCCTCGATGCGCAGAACCTCCGCAGGGGATATCGGATTTCTCCAATGGTTAGTATCGTGAACCGATCTAGCGAACTGTGCGTTGAGACTGTACCCGGTCAGCTCTCGATAAATGTTTTGTGCAAGCGAAATATCTCCATTAGCTCGATTGAGCGCTAAGTTTACTATGGCACGATCTTGCAAAGGATGTATTGACGCATCATGCAGCAGGGTCATCACAAGGCTCTCGGGATTCCTGTTGGACACAAGTACATCCATGGGTATCCGCACTTCTCCAGCTCCGAAGCGGTAGTTTCCGGATTGACCGACTAACCCTTCTCCTTGCACTAATCGTGGTATCGCAGAAATAGTTACCGGAGGAAGCCCACGTTGCACGGCGAACTGATTGAACAGTTGCTGCAACTCTGCTGTTCGTTGGTTCGCGCACAGTTGTATTCGTGCGTTTGCCTCATTGAAGGCCTGACGGGCAGCCAGATAATCAACGACCAGTCGATGCAGAGGGTGATTGGGATTTCTACTGGCTGAATTCACACCTTCGGCATTCAATATCTGATTCGCTTGTGGCTGGATGTTGACACCCTCGTTTCCTGGCTCCTGGCGAAGTCTCGAGATTAATTCATAGTACAGCTCCCCGGCCCGATTGGCCAGGTTTCGTGCTTGGTTTGCCTCAGTAGCAAGGTCTTCGTGCCAGGAGTCTTGCAAGTCTCTCACCTGCTCGTATAGATCAAGCATTGTTTCCTGAGTAAGTTGTGGGAAGCTCTGGCGAAAGTGAGCCAGATCTGACTCCGAAACGGGCTCAAAGCCTGGTCTTGTCGGTTGATCCGACAGTCGTGGCGCATGGCGTTCGCTGCCCTGCAGCGTCACTCAAGAGCTGCCTGTGATTCGGACTTGCTAGAATCTCTTGCAGACGAGTTACCGGCAGATGTCCATCGGCTACGAGCCGTCCTACCGTTACAAGATCCGCGAGGGTCTGGCGAATCTGTGTCTGATTTAGTCCCCGCAGTCTTTGTCCGTATCCACTGCCACCAGCTGCAGCTGCCAGTGACTCGAGCACCAGGGCGCGATGGCTGGTGGACAAAGATGTCAGCTCAGAAAGAAAGACTGCACTGGTCCGGCTATCACCTATTTCTGCGAACAAATTTCCTATGTTAGTGGCCTGTCCATCAGACATTCCGATCAACGCCCTCATTGCTCCAAATCGCGACTGCGAATTTTCGATACCAGCTAGAGCACTGAATAGAGAAGCCCGTGAATTCTGAGACATTGTTGCCAGTTGTCTCAACAGGCTAGAGTGCTGATTGGTGTCGCCGAAGTGACCAATGGCTCGGATGAAATCATGAGCGCGTGCGGGAGGGAGTGCCGAAAGTGCCTGCAAAACTGCAACTCGATGAGTTCCGTTGGAAAGAGCAGAAAGACCGCTCAAGAAACGATTCAGGCTTTGGGCACCACCAGCGGTTCCATCTAGTTGAGAGAGCAGCATACTCACTGCTGAGTTTCTTACCTGGACATCAGCGATCGAGCCGAGCGTATCCAGCAGCCGACCCCGCGCTTCTAAGCTAAATTCAGCCATCTGTGTCCACATAGCCTCAACTCTTTGCCGTCCCTGTGTTGAATGGCTGGCAGCACCAAAGCTCTCAATAAAACGCCCTAGTTGATGCACATCAGGGACACCAGCAAGTGATTGAAGAACTGCTCTCGGCAAGTGCGATGCGTCGCTGAGGGCAAGGGCACGCTGTCCTTGAGGGAGTGTCTGAACCCCATCGATAATGTTCGCCAGCATTTGAGGCGTGGCCAACTCCGATAAATTGCGTGCCACCATTTCTCGAATCTGTCTGGCCGGTAGTTGGTGAACCATATCCGCAAGATGACTCAGTTGACTGTCGGACAGACCATTCAGACGAGAAAGAAATTCTGATTGTCTCGAAACTGGAAGACGATTAATCGATGTCAAAAGACTCATACGACTGTTGGAAGGAAGAGCGGTAAATCGACTAATCTGTGTGGGCGAGAGATTGGCCAAACTCTGCAACAGCGGCAACGTCAAGTTATTGCTCCTCTGCAACTGGTCAGCCAGAGGGCAAATTGAAGGATGCATGGTGTCAAGATGAACGCGCCATGCGGACACGATGGCATTATCGATACTCGTAGGCCCTGGATTTCCAGACATCAAGTCATCGAAATGACTATTTCTTAGATTGCCCGGAAGGTCGAGAATTGGCTGAACCAGATGTGGTGCGAGTCTGCCTTCGCCAATCAAGCGCAATAGATTGTCTCCAAACGCTCGAGATAGGTGTCCGCCATTGACCCGTTGTGAGATCAGACTTTGCGCCTGGACAGTCTGAGTTGATATGTCGGGTGCGTTGGTCTGTTGTATAGGCCGGGTATGTTCGGGCAAGAATCGTTGCTGATGCAGATTGCTGGCGTAGCGTTGCTGCAGTCCACTCCGATAACCTTGCCAGACCGAAATACCCAGTCCCATAAGCGCGACAGGCAGATTAAGGTTTAGCTCTTGATCGGCAAATGTCACGCTTGCCATCGTCGCACCAGGTCCCAGACCAGAGTTGAAGTTTCTTCCGAAACGGCTGATGAAACTACCGCTCGGGTGAGCAGCATGGGCGATGATGCCTGTGCCTCGACCGATCCGTCCTCCCAGCCATCCGAATCCAAGTGCAGCGGCATTCATTTCAAATTCGGCGCGATACTGTTGCCAGAGCTGCTCGCCGACCTGCGATCCAGTAACATGAGAGTGACACATACTGATTGGATTCCACTGAGGTCTGTTAAGAGCGCAATCCATTATATAAGAGCCATGATCCTGCATACCGATAGCATAAAGTGACTCGTCTACCACATGATTTCCGGCAGTGGCAACGGCGGGCACTACGAACATTGAAACGAAGTGACCTACATATGGAAGTGCTTCGCAGAGCGTCTGGGTGCCGGCGCAGGCGACCGTGACAAGTCCGAAGCGAATCATCTCCGCCCCTGCCCTTACATACCAATCTCTGTTGGCGATGGTCCGACCATCCCGGCAGGCATCGATTATCTCACTCAAGGCCTCGGCGGCTGGACTGTCCGGCTGAATCGGTGCCACCGCCTCCTCGAGTTCGGTGATCATACGCTGATACATCTGGTGGGCCGGAGAGCCGGCATCCAGCGCGTTCATCTGGCTCCGGAGGTTCTGCACTAGCGCCGCGACGTTTTGGCGTACTGGCTGGCCGGTATCGCCGAGAATACCATGCAAAGTCTCAGAGGCATTGGTGATATGTTGAATTAAGCTGGGGTCGCGGCTACCGTCTCTGGTGCCAGCTACGATCTGGAAATACAAGTGCAGATTGTCAGTATTCCTGGAAAACTGATTCACTAGATTGTTGGCGTTTCTCACTGCCGGTTGGCTCATCACAATAGAGTGACAGCGCTGTTCAACAGAGGTCCTCATCAAAATGGCAAGGTTTCTTATTGAGACGTCGGAATGATTGGACTGGGTGAGTGAGTTAAGACAACTGATTGCCTGCTCCAGTTGTTGTACCGGCGTGCCGTGGAAGTTGGGCATCTCGTTGCAAGGTGCGACACCAAGGGCTGCCATACGCTGCCATAGTCGCTGGAAATCTTCCTGTAATCCTTCTGGCAGCTGGTTGTGGGCCCAGAGCGAGACAAGAATCCGATCGGCAGACTCGTTTTGACCAATCATGCGCATCTGCTGATAAGCCAGTGTAGCTTCGGCTTGCCTCAGAGCGGCCAATCGCCCCATATGCCATGCCGTATCCTCGCCTACCTGCTCCATATGGTTATCGAATCTTTGGTGGTCGAAGACATAGCCAGCTAGTCGATGTCGTTCTAACCAGTTGCGCAAGTCGACAATTCTATCTGCGTGCTGGAATTGAAGAGTAAACCGACCGACAGTTTGCGCGATTATAGATCCGAGCGACTGTTGCTGACGCCATTGTTGCTCCTGCTGCTCCAACAGTCGCAGTTCGGCGATCACCATACTGTGTGCTGCTGGCCCGGCTGGAAGGGAAGTGAGGTCTTGAGGAAGCTGTCCGATAGTATTGGGCTGATTGGGATTGCCGGGACGCGAGCCGAATACCAGGATTTGTTGCTCGGTTTGGGCTTGACGTACCAAACCTTGAATCTGTGCCTCTTGCCCCTCGATCGCTGCCTGAATGGTTGTCGGCATGTTGAGCAACATCATTTCGATTGCCTCGTGATTTGTGCCCGCGATGTGCGCAGAGCAGATCTCGTTGACATCAATCTGTGTTGAATCGGGTAAACCAGCCCGAGCCAGAAGCGTACTTTGTACCCGAGGACTGAGCTGATTGAACGTGGCAGCCGCCGACAAGATTGGCAGGGTATAAGTGATCAATTCATCCGGTCCGGTCACACTCTCCATCAGCTGCACTGCCATATGGCTCGCATCAGTGACACCAATTCGATGAAGGAGAAGCGGTAACGGTGGACAAAGACCATCGTTAGCTGGCACCATGCTGAATGCGCGATCCAGCTCGGGTAGTGTCAGATGTTGGCCATTTTGCACCAGGTCCGTAATCGCTGCTCTAAACGTCGGGAATAAGTGAGACGGCCATTGCCTGCTCTCGAGGTAGTCGAAGACCTGATCACGGATGGTTTCCCTCGGTGAATTCAAGATTGAGAGCATACTCTCCAGGGCTGTTTGCTGCATCTGACGAATCTGCTCGGCACATGGATGGTCGGAAGCGAACTCAAGATCGAGAAACTCCGACAATAGACGGACGTCTTCCGATTCTCCAAATGCGCCAAAAGCCTGAAAAGCTAGAAGACGATTCTGAAACCGGGTCAGACTGTCACTGTCTAGATCTTCCGAAGAAAACAGCCTGAAAGTGGAGAGAGACTGATGAATGTTATCGATGAACAGATTGCGCTGCTCTTGTGGAAGAGCGGCGGACGTCTCGTTTAGAACGAGCGCCATCTCCTCGGTCATAAAACTGGTAATAGAACGAATAGAGATCTGATCGAGATTGCGAGGATCAGCCAAAACCGCAAATGCAACACTCAATCTGTGTTGATGAGCCTGCTCGCTGGTCAGCGGTGTGGCTGGCAGTGGGGTTCTGCTGTAGTCCAACGGCCCGCTGGCCTGCTCTTGTCCAATTTGGAAGTGCTGAGGGTTGAAGGAGTTCGAATATCCTCTCGAAAGAAGGTAAGCGATGTCAGTTCGGGGCTCCGGCAGCATGTAGGAGAGGTTTCCAAGCGCCTCCGCGAGAACTCCTCGGTCACCCCGCTGGTTGAGAACTTCCGAAACAACATCAATCGTCGTATCTAGATGCTCCCGGCTATTCTGGTTGGCGATCCTGGTAAGGAGCTCCGCGGCCTGCTGTGATTGAGCGGCGCCACCAGGAACAGTACTGGAAGCCAAGGCAGCCAGTACAAAAATTGCATCACGATCGCCATTGTTCCCCAGGCTCTCTAGCTTAGGCATCAAGTCTCTAAGAGTAGTACTGTCTGCCTCCAGGAGAACTGACCCCAGTCCGGTCACTCCGTTCAACATGGCGCGGCCGATGGCATTGCTTCGCTCATGCTGGTTTCCGTGCGGGCTGCGCAACGATCTCCTGATTACTTCTTCGATGGTTTGTCTGAACTCATTTCTAAAAGCCGTCTCAGTGTTTCCTAATTGCCCTTGCTCCGAGTTGGAAAGAGCCATAGCCAGAGTGTGTAATT
>CAYTDR010000539.1:0-5809 GCA_964436185.1 uncultured Candidatus Obscuribacterales bacterium
GATGTCGCTGTTTGAGTCGACTCATAGGGTATCGACAACTTATCGGACTTTGATGTCACGAGTGAATTGACAGTCGATGGGATCGCAGGCGGTTTCTGCTTATTCGCGTTTGTATGGGAGTCTTTGATGGGGGAGTTCTTTGCGACAGAATGGTGCTTAGTGTGGGGGGGATCGTTTCCATCAATATTGGTTTCAGCTACGTTGGCTGAAGAAACTTTGTGGGATGATTTTTCTTGGGATAAGTTGGCGTGAGCTGACAGCAGAGTTGAAACTGCTATCATGATTGCCGCCCAACAGGGACAAAAAATTGTCCGCATAACTCGCGTTAAATCCATTGCCGATGTCATGTTTCTAGTTTTAGTTTTCGTTTATTGCGGCTGTCGTCAGCTGCATCTGCCTTATCAGTAGCGCAAGAATTCTTAATCGATCCTCTTTAATGCAATCGAAACAGACCTTGCTTCCGTAGAGCAGGCGTGCAGCGCCGACCATCGCTTTCGAGCCGCTCTGATTTCGAAGTTAGCTAGCTGCCTGCCGGTTAGAGCGTGGTTCAAAGGCGATTAGTAATGTTCGGAAGTGCCTAATTATCAGCAGCTCGTCGAGAGATGTCACTGCTGATGAGCTTTTCCGAAGGCATGGAATCGGCGCCTGTTTGAATATTTTGGCGAATGTCTGTCAAACACTGGCTTTCGCGCTCCCGAATTTATTGGTGCGTACGTGGATTTCCCATCGACAGCTCGTTTTCCTGCCCCTATCTTAGGTTTCAATGAATCGGAGAGTGAATTGCGATGATCGAGAAAGCAGCAAAATTGACGGTTGCCATTTCGCTTATCACTAGCGCGGCGATTCTTGCATCGTCTTCTGGCGCTCTGGCTGCAACTGTCAAACCAATTACTAAATTACCTGGTGCATTATGCACCGTTGAAGTCAGCGACCGAATGAGTGGACGTCATAACTCTCATTCGCCTGCAGTCAGTCACATGACACGCCCGAAACCTCGTGTCATGTACTTCTATGCGAAGTGGGCTCGTCCGTGCCAATTGATAGATCCTGTTATTCAGGAGGCTAAGGCAAAGCATCATTCGCAAGTTGATTTCGTCTCAGTTGATGTCGACGATAAAGCTAATGCTCGCACGGTAGAACAGTATAAGATCCACCCCGTTCCGACAGTTCTCTATTTGGACGAGTTTGGAACTGTTGCTCAAATGGACATCGGATTCTCCGGTGGTGACAGTATCAAATCCGGTATCAAGCAAATAGTGCCGGGCAGTTGACTGTAGCGAGTCGAAGAATAAATATTGAAAGACATCAAAACGGGCTCAACTGATCGGCCCAATGATTGGACTTGAAAAGTGCGAGCCCGTTTGACTTTTTTGTACGGTTCAAATAAGTGTACCCGATGTCTCAGGCGACTTTGGTTCTCAAGTTCGTCAAGAATTCACTTTCCCTGGTCAGAGCGCTGGATATATAGTGGCGCCGAATAGTCAAATGCTCACTCAGTTGACGCCGTCGGTCTCTAGTGACTGATATTTCCGAATCGGCCAGACTGGAAATCATTGATTGCCTGTAGGATCTCGCCTTTGGTGTTCATTACGAACGGACCATATCGGGCAACCGGTTCATTAATCGGTTCACCGGCAAGTAGCAGGAAGTCTGCGGACGATTCCACAGTTTCGACCAAAACTTCGTCGCCATCTTGCTCGAACAACAGCAGTTGATCTCCGCTGGCTGCGTCGTGACCACTTCGCAGCTCGCCATCGATTATGTAGGCGAAAGCGTTGTAGTGTGATGGGATCGCCTGTCTAAACTGGCTATGAGGTTCCATTTTTACATGCAAATATAGAATGGGTATGCGAGTGTTGATAACTGCGCTTTCGCCAAGGCTTTCCCCAGCAATGACCTTCACTGTCACCTTCTCATCGCTGGACTTCACGACGGGAATCTTGTTCGACGGCGTGTCTTGGTAGCGTGGTGCAATCATCTTGTCTCGCTTCGGCAGATTCACCCAAACCTGGAAGCCGTGTAGTCTTCCACCTTCGGACAGGAGTTCTTTTGAAGGCATTTCCGAATGAATGACACCACTTCCGGCCGTCATCCATTGCACGTCGCCTGGATTCAGTGCTCCTGAGTTGCCTGCCGAATCTTTGTGCTCCATACCGCCCTCCAGTATGTAGGTGACGGTTTCGAATCCACGGTGCGGATGATCCGGAGCGCCTTTAGCTTCGCCTGGAGCCAGTTGTTTTGGTTCCATATGGTCCAGCAAAAGAAACGGATCAATTAGATTCAATTGTGGAGTTGGAAATGGGCGGCGCACGAAGAAGCCACCACCCTCTTGTTGGCGTGATGCCGTAATTGTTGAACTAATACTTCTTTCTTTCATATAGATTACCTAGCAGATTCATTTTATTCTGTGCACAATATTGACTTTCAAACCGGCTTTCCATATCTGGAGAAAAGCAGGCACCACGGGAGGTGATGCCTGCCTGGTCGTCTCCATCAGCTACTTTTGAGACACTCTGTGAATTAAAGCTTCTATCCGCCGCTTGCGACGATGGTCTGGCCCGTTATCCATCGAGACTCATTAGACGTCCGGAAAGCCACTTGCAACTCGGAGCGCTAGAGTCTTGATTAAGTTCAGGCCGCTTGTTGCTCGGAGCGCGTAGGTTCTTCTCTTCTCGCTAGAGTCCTGTTTGCACGCTCTGACACGTATGGATTCTCATCGTCAGCCAGAGCTGCCAGTACCGTGTGCGGCAATGCGATATTCTCCGCGAGGGAGTATCTCACATCTTCGTCACTGTCGGCAGCTAGTTGGTGCAACATTAACTTCGAGACGCGAGGATTAAATGCCAGGCTCTGTCTAACCTCGGTGCTCTCGTCTTCCAGAAGAGCGAGAAGCACTCTCAGTGGTGTCAGCGGATGTTCCGCAACACGTGCCCTGACTTTTGCAACTGTTGAGTGGGCGAGCCTTTCGAGCATCTCGACTGGCGCATTTGGGTTGCCCGCTAATATGTAATGTGTGTTGTTGGCAAAACTTTCAAACGACATAATTACCTCCGGACGGCAAGCACACCTTTTACCTAGCTGCTGGCCGGTTGATTATTGATAATGGACTTTTCTGTTGGGGACTAGACCGGTCGTCTAGGATGAATCGGCGAGAAATCAGGCTTGGACTGGATGCTCATTTATGCAGGGGAACCAGCTCCAACCCGTATGCTTCTATTATTAGACCGGTCGGTCTAGTTTGTCAACCCCCTATGGCGAATGTTTTCAGAATGTTCCCGAAATCGCTGAAGTTACGATGATTTTCTACTGCTGGTGCTGGAAGACGCTGGAGAGCCCGCCAGTGTGGGACTCATAGGAAATGGACGGACTCATATTGAGGTGGAACGTGGCTGGTTTTGAACTAATATATAGAGCGCCGAAATGCTCCAAAGATGGTTCAAGTATGGTTGACAAATCCGACCGACCGGTCTAATCTGGTCTTATCGGAAAATTTATTGAAGCCATGTCGCGTAGAGACTCTCTCGCTGACGGGGCTTCATGTCTACCCGTCCGAAACACCCTCTTGGGCTGGACGAGTCCCTGGTAAGCAAATTGCAGTAACGCTCTCAGAAGGTTTGAACCTCAGAGAGTTCCAATTGCGCTGCTTTGCTGAGGAAATGTCCTGACGTGATAGAACCAGATTCGATGGCAATCACTCCTCCTATATTCCTGGCACGAAGAGGACTTTGATATGTGGATCGTTAGGCTTGCACTGGATCGTCCATACACATTCGTGGTTATGGCTATTCTAATCCTCATAATGGGAGTGACCGCGATTCGCAACACGCCGGTGGATATTTTTCCGGACATCAACATACCGGTCATCAGCGTAATTTGGACTTACAACGGGCTGCCTGCTGAGGAGTTCGAGCGACGACTCACCATATACAGTGAGTACTCTCTCTCCGCTAATGTTAAGGACGTCAAGGCGATTGAATCTCAAACGCTTGATGGTCTGGGAGTAATCAGGCTGCACTTTCATCCTGGCGCGAACGTAGACACTGCTATGGCTCAGGCAACTGCGGTATCGCAGGCGATTCTCAAACGTATGCCGCCTGGAGTTCAGCCACCGATCATTCTTCGATACACCGCAGCGTCCGTGCCCATTCTGCAGTTGTCTCTTTCCAGCAATAACCTTAGCGAAGCGCAGTTGTACGACTACGGCATCTTTCGAATTCGTCAGGCGCTTGCTGTCGTGCAGGGGACCACACTACCGGCACCCTATGGCGGCAAGGTCAGACAAATAATGATCGACATCGATCCATTGGCTTTGCAATCAAAAGGACTCTCTCCTCGTGATGTCAACGATGCCATCAACGCTCAGAATCTTGCTCTTCCGTCCGGAAAGGCGAAGATTGGCAACACCGACTATCGGGTGCTGATGAACAACACGCCTGAAGTTATCGACGCCATCAATGACCTTCCTATTAAGATGGTGAACGGTAAAGTTGTCTTCATACGCGACGTAGCGCATGTACGTGATGGTTTTGCAGTGCAGCAGAACATCGTGCGCAGTGACGGTTCTCGATCGGCCTTGGTCACGATTTTGAAGAATGGAAATGTTTCAACCATCGATATAGTCGATAAGATCAAAGGCCTGGTCCCGACTTTGCAGGCTGCTGCACCGAAAGGCATGAAGATCCAGCAGCTTTTCGATCAATCGATCTTCGTCAAAGCAGCGGTCGAGAATGTCATCCATGAAGGAGCTATGGCTGCCTGTCTTACCGCAGCCATGATTCTTCTCTTTCTCGGTAGCTGGCGCAGTACCTTGATAGTTCTCGTTTCGATTCCCCTTTCAATATTTACATCGATAATTTGCTTGAGCGCTCTTGGAATGTCGCTCAACATAATGACGTTGGGAGGATTGGCTCTTGCGATCGGCATCCTGGTTGACGATGCTACCGTCGAAATTGAGAACATTCATCGCAACATTGCTATGGGTAAAGACTTACGAACTGCCATTCTCGATGGTGCAGAACAAATCGCCGTTCCTACTTTTGTGGCGACAACGGCAATCTGTATCGTTTTCGTGCCCGTCGTGCTGCTTGATGGACCGGCTCGTTTTCTGTTTGTCCCCTTTGCTCTTGCGGTCGTATTCGCGGTCTTCGCATCATACATACTTTCGCGAACAGTCGTGCCTGTGATGGTTAAGTACATGTTGGCCGCGGAACTCGTTGATCATGAGGGGCAGCAGGCAAACGTTTTGGCAAAGATACATGCACAGTTCAATCAGCGATTCGAACAGCTTCGTGCGTTCTATTTGCGAGCGCTGGATTGGAGTCTGAGGGCGCCATGGTCGATCGTCGGCCTGGCTGTATTCATTCTTTGCACGGCATTTATGTTGCTCCCTTTTGTGGGGCGGGATTTCTTCCCGACGGTTGATGCCGGACAGTTTAGACTGCATGTGAAGGCCGCCAGTGGAACCCGCATTGAGAGAACAGAACAGATCTTCAGTGCTGTAGAGGCGCAAATTAGGAAAGTGATACCGGAAGATGAGGTCGCCTTATTGTTGGATAACATAGGCGTGCCCGCGGAATCGTTCAACCAGGCTTTCGGGGATAGTGCCACCATCGGTACTGCTGATGGTGAGATTCTAGTTTCCTTGAAACACGAAAGAACCCACTCAACACCTGAATACATGAAAATGGTGAGAGAGCGGCTGACCCGAACGTTTCCCGATCTGACTTTTTATTATCAACCGGCGGACATCGTTAATCAGATTCTCAGCTTTGGCTTGCCGTCACCGATAGACATCAGGGTGGCGGGACAG
>CAYTDR010000540.1:0-5804 GCA_964436185.1 uncultured Candidatus Obscuribacterales bacterium
GCATCGGCGGTGCCATTGCTCTGCCGCTGGAGGGCAAGCACCATCGGGTGATGAGACCATCTCGCAACAGATACTGGGGTCATCCACGGACCATCGAATTCTTGCAAGAATTGTCGAAGACCGCTCACAGCCATGGTTGGAACGGACTGTTGGTCGGTGACATCAGTATGCCCCGCGGTGGTCCGATGCCTCACGGACACGCAAGCCACCAGATCGGTCTGGATGTGGATATATGGTTGACTCCAATGCCCCGTCGCAAATTGACGTCGGAAGACATCGAGACAATGAATGCTAATTCGGTCCTTCTGATCGACAGTTTCAAGCTCGACCGACGTGTGTGGACTAGAGCGCATGCCAATCTCGTTCGTGACGCCGCACGCAGCCCAAACGTGGTACGCATCTTCGTCACCCCAGCAATAAAACAATATCTTTGCGAAAGAAAGCATGCAGATGGACGTGATGCCTGGTGGTTAAGTCGTGTTCGACCCTGTCATGAAGGGGTTTGCGAGGGTCATGACGATCATATTCATGTTCGGCTGGCCTGTCTTCAAAGCGACTGCAACTGTAAGAATCAGGAACCCATGCCTCCGGACGATGATGGTTGCGGTCAAGAATTGAGCGATGCCCTTGATGAGGTCGTGAAACGACCTCCATACAACAGCAAACCGCCGGAGCCTGAAAATCCGAAAGATCCATTTCCTCTCTCGAAAATGCCACCACTTGCAGTTGACGTTCTGATGGCGCCCGACAAGCAGATCAACGCAAGGGAAAAGTAGAAGGAGATGAACACCGCCCGCCGCCGCCAGAACTGTACTTTTTCAAGGGTTCCCCGTTTTGGAGCTGACTATGTCGTTCTCGCTGTTCCTATGCATCTTTAGTGTATATTAGGAGTGACTCGCGAGCGAACCTGATGTCTCCAGTTCTGAAAACAAACTCTACGTGTAGTAATGTCTGACCAAGATCAAAAAGTATCCGCGCTCATTGCCGAATTTGCGACTATTCCCTGGTTCTCCAGAGTTGGACAGACTTCTCCCTGGGATGGCGATGTAGATCGTGTTGGCTTGGAGTTTCTTGTCAGCACGAATGGGGTGGTGAATGGAGCGGAGACGGATCCATATATGCACTGGGGTACTACTATCGCTGTGGCCGAATCAAAGATTGAGAGAATCGTCTTCGACAATCGGCTGATGGACGAGGAAGTGAAAGTGTCCCGGAGTGCGCGAATCTCAGGTGACGCGGTAGACGATTTTTACGAACAACTATTAGAGAATCACGAAGGCTACTATGCTGATACGTGTATGTATATTTATGAACTAGTCGAACTACCTGACAGACTTATTCGAGGAGCCGCCCTTGAATCACTTATATCGGAGATCGCACCACACCTGCACTTTTTCACTGATTTGCTGCCGTATTTTCGCGCGGGGTTTTGGCCGTGCGGCTGGAATGGTGAGCACCCAGAGGGAAGGCTAATTCTGTTCTGATCGAGAATGGGATTGAGCGATCGTGATCGTCACAGTAACTTCAACCCATTGATTGCGTGCCAGCAGGTCGCCAATCCATACATACTTGGCCGCTGGATCGAGCTCATGGATTGGATGCTCCTCAAGCGCGTGAATTACATATGCGCTTCCGAGCGAAAATCCACCTAGTATGCACAATCCGATTGAAGTGAACAGTAGAACCAGGTTCTTATTCAGTAGTTTGTCGTGTAATGCCATTAGGCTATTATATTCATCGGTGGCGATGAATGTATTGAGTTGCTCTCGATCCAATTCCGCAAACGTATGCACAATCGAGCTTTACTCAATATGAAAAGGCTTGGACTTTACTTTTTAATCCAAATTCAAGCAGAAACATTTTGCTCGGAAAGGGTGTCTATCAGACTCAGCTTACCAGGAGTTTCGCCAAATTCCCTTCGAAGGAAGTACAGGGTACAATGATGCACCCAGGCAGATCTATACCCACGTGTACTCTCGAAATCTATCAGGGCATTGCGGGAGCGTCCGTGCTGCTGCGAAATTTCGCAAGAGAGGTTCGAATGAATAAGTATTGGAGGAAATCATTGATATGCATCTCCTTAGCCACTGCCTCAACAGCATTATTGGTTGTTGCGGCCCAAGCGGAAGAGACGAATTCATCAGTGAGAAGATCTCCGTATTTCAATGCACCGGTTGAGGACCTGCAAGAACAGAAACGTGATAAACAAAAGAAGAGAACTCAGCGCCAGTCGGTGGCACAACTGGAAAAACATCTGTTCGAGTTAGTAAACAAGGATAGAACCGCATCTGGTGTCGCTCCGGTGAAGCTCAGTCCGGAACTCAGCAGAATGGCCCGAGAGCATGCGCAGGACATGATGAAAAAAGAGTACTTCAGCCACACAAGTCCAGACGGACTGGGCACACAGCAGAGAGCCGTCCGCCTCAAAATTCGCTGCCCTATATTCGAAAACCTTGGCGACCAGAGCGGTCCAGAGCCTGCTGTTCAAATGGTTGATGACTTGGAACAATCATTCATGGACGAGCCGCACGACCAAAAGAATCATCGATACAACTTACTTCACCCGCAACACATCTGGGTTGGTGTAGCGGTGGTGCAAAATGACGACCACGTTATCATTGTTCAAGATTTCAGTCAGGAAGATCCATCGAACCAAGCGCTGGACGATCAACCCTAAGACCAGGCCCTTATACGTGATGGTTTGGACGCAGGTGATACGACGGCAGCCCAGACATGATCAGCCCTCTACTCTCAGAGAGCGAGCGGCACAGCCGAAATTCGTGCTCTGTTGGAAGAGCACAGTTCCGTTGACCTTCGGACGCCGAGCGCCTCTACAAACTATTCGCCGTCCTCGGTGACTATAATCTTTATGTCCTTATACTTGTTGTGTTCTTGGTTTTGCTGTTGTTTGACTGCTTCCTTGAGCGCGGCGAGTTCATCGTCCAGAGCTTTTTCTTGAGCCAAGTTCTCAAGCTTGACGTCTTTTTCTCGGCTCGAAGACAGCAAGTCGGCATAAGCTTCTTTTTCAAGAATTGCGTTTTCTAAGCGATCCACTGCTTCGTCACTTTGATTCGTGTTGCCCAGGTTTGGAATTTGTGCAGATGGGACGGCGTTCTCCAACTGAAAGAGCGTTGCTTTGAGTGTAGCTTCCAGGTCTTGCTGCGCCATTCGATCTGTTTCCAATTCGGCAATCATTGATTCAAGATTGCGGATTTTTGCTGTGAGTTTTTCTTCGGCAGCTGCGATTCGAGAAAGAGACTGTTTATCAGCGAGGCGGTCTTGCTCCGTTTCCAGAGTCTCTTTTGCTGTCTTGAGCTTCTTCTCGATTAGTTTTCGGGCTGTGATAGCTTCGACTAAAGCTTCTCTTACTGCGGCAGTTTCTTCTGACATGGTTTCATCCGAGGAAGGAATGAGAGCATTTTATCACCATGAATTAGTCGTCGATTACTGGGCATCTTTCTCGTTGGAACTGCAAAACTGGTGGCGGAAGAGTGCCTTTTCCAGTAGTTACTTTGAAATCGCCGAGAAAGATTTCTTCGACTTTGTTTGAGTCGATGTAAGGAATAAACTTAATCAAGTTCGACTCCTTGACGGTACCATCAGCGAAGTCATCAGCCGTGACAGAAACGTAGGTGTTGACACCCTCTGTACTTTTCGTCATTTGCGAGAACAGCTTGGTAAAGACCGCTTCAGAACCATTTGCACGCTTGAAGTGAAATTGTACGCTCGAAATCTCAAATGCGTTCGGACTTTTCGGACTGAGCTGATATGCCAATCTGAAGGTTCTAAAGCCAGTCTGTGCCGTTGGAGGTTTCGTTCCCAGAACTTCGCAAACATAGCCTGAATTACTATTGTCTTGCGAGCCCGATAGCATTGCAAGCACAAAGAGATTAGTCGGTCCAAATCCGTCTTGTCCTGTAGGCCGGGGCTCATATGAAACACCCGCTCTGCCACAAGCAAAGCGACCAATGTAGGTACCCTCTGCGTTTGCGCTTGGAATAGAGAGAGCGAAACAAGCGGCAACGCCTAACGATAGGGCAAAATATCGCATTGTCAACATCCTTTATTGTACCAACTGCCTCATCCTGTTCCAGGATCATCCATACATTGTGCCAAGTTGAACCTGATCTGATGCATTAACTTTGCATGGAGTATACGATTTCCCGATTATAGGTAGCAGTAGAGTTCGAATGGGAATTTTGTCTGCCAGGAGTGTCTTCGAGTTGGTAGAATCCTACTCTGGAATTTCCGCCTCCACGAGCAGTGCTAGAAGCGCAAGTGATTCTTGCCAGCCCAAGTAACATGACTCTGCTGGAATCATCGATGGAACGCCTGCTTGCACGATGTTCACTTCGGTGCCGCACAATACCGATTTAAGGTCGACGGTGACCTCCATCTCGCCCGGAAGCCCAGGGTTATCGAATTTATCAGTTTTGCGGATACGGCTGTGTGGCGTTAATTCGAGGAACGTTCCTCCGAACGACTGCGCATTGCCGGTGCTGAAATTTGTGAATGACATCCGATAGGTACCACCGACGCGCGCGTCTATCTCATGCACTTTGCCGGTGAATCCATTCGGCGGTAACCACTTTTCCATCGCGTCCGCGTCGATGAATGCTCGATAAATTCGATCGGCAGGCGCCCGTAGAACACGGTGCAAGCGGATGGTACTTCCTTCTGAATTTGCCATGGCGCATTCCTTCGTTGATCAACGTAGACTGTAGAATTGTCCGTTCGTGACATTGTACAGGCTTGGAAAGTAGTTCGTCGTTTTGCGACTCGGATCCTTTACTTTGCCTGGACTAATTCCAAGGACGTTGAGTAGAACAGGTGAACGAGGCTTGCTGCTCAAAATAGAAGGCGCCATCATCTTCGATCCTATCTAGTTGTAGTTCACGATTGTCGTCGAGTAGAGCAGGTATGGATGCAAGTTATTTTATATGTGCACTACTTGGATGTTAGCGCTTGTAATACCTGCAAACACTGACGAAAGCCAGAGAAGTGCATTCATTCAACTGAATTTGTCGATCGAAAAACAAGATTGAAAAATCACCGCAGTGGCATATCTCACCTGGACCGTTGTTTGCCTGTCATTCGGTCTGTCTGACTGTCGGCTGCAAAAATCGAACAGAGGTGCTTATGTCTTTGAAGAAGTACAAAGCGATGTTTGGTACGCAAGAAATTCCAGATGAACTTGTGAAGCTCTGGGAATTTCAGGAGGAGGCCGGATTCGAAAATTATTCAAACGGGTTCGGTTTGTGTCCCTATGACAAAACCGGACTTAAAACTTATTCTACCGACAAAAAGTTTCTCGAAAGCCTGGTCGATTTCGCACAAGCAAATGGAACAGGTTCATCTTATGCAATTTGGGTGGCCAAGCCAGGAAAAAGCTTGAACGAACAGCCGATTGTTGTCTTTGGAGATGAAGGCGGGACTCACGTGGTTGCTGAGAACTTGCGTGAACTTCTTCGTTTGATAACATTCGACGCCGAACCGATGATTGATCATGACGAGGTAATCTTTTACAAGGACAAGAACGACTACGAAGAGGCTGATGGTTTGAGCGATTATGTAAAGTGGCTCAAAACGAATTTTAAGCTCAGTCCGGTCAAGAACCCAGACGAGGTAGTAGAGAAAGCCCAAAAGGCGTATAAGAAGGCGTATTTGAAATGGTTGAGCAATACGTTGAAGACCTGGATGAAGACGAAGACGACGAAGACGAGGACGAAGACGAGGACGACGAAGAAGAAGAAGAGGAGGAAGAAGAAGAGGAAGAGGAGGAAGAAAACGACGACGATGATCTC
>CAYTDR010000541.1:0-2912 GCA_964436185.1 uncultured Candidatus Obscuribacterales bacterium
GTCAGGCGAGAGTTGTCGAATCACATTTCGCCGCACTGTTTGTCGAGTCTGGTTGCCACTAACTCCAGTCTCCATGCCGCTCGTCGCGTAATCTCCGAAATAAATCATAATAGCGGGCGCTTCCATGTTACCCATCATGCTCATCATTCCACCCATGCCACCGCCGGCTAATTGTGCGAATGAGTTTGTGTCTTTGAGCGGCACGGACAGCATCACCTTATTAGGCTGCAAAGCGATTTTACCGTCTCGTCCGTTATAGAAGACGTAGTTGGTTTTACCCTTTCTTCCTCTTTGTAGTAACTGTGCTGTTTTCATAGCCTCGGCACGGTCGATGCTGGCATAAAGTGGACTGTAACTGTAGCTCCAGACCTGCATCTCGCCGCCCCAGTTACCCTGGAAGTCTGTTGGAAAGGTCGTAGCTACAGAACCGGAATACTTAGTCTCGTCAGCACGTCCGGCTACCACGATTGCTCGCTTTTCCCTGGGATCGAGTTTCGCTTTTTGAGCTTTGAGTACAGGCATCTCGACGTTGGTTTCGCCGGCAATCTGTTCGATTCGTCCAAACAATTTATGATTGCCAGCGGCGGGCTTTTTCTCCGCTTCTTTCTTGGCTGTTGGTGGTGCTTTGGTAGTAGAAGGTCGCGGGCTGGTCGTGGCTGCAGGCGTTACATCACCCGTGGCGGCAGGCGGTTCGGTTGGAGGCAGGTCCTGCGTTTCAGAGCTGCCTGCGCTGCTGGTATTGGCAAGTCCGTCTGTTTTTCCGTCACCTGCTGGAGGAAACTCTGTAACCCCGTTGTCCGCCGCCAGAGTTACCGGCGACGAGCATAGTAGAAGCGATAAAGAAAGAGCTACGGACCAGACTGTGTTTGTTTTCATGATCCCAGCGCTCCTTCCACGTACCCACATATACAAATTTCCCTTCCGTATCAGAGAACTCCCCTGATACAGATTAATTAAACCCTGTCTCTCCCTGAATTGCTGTATGAACCAGCATTAGAGCTGAGAGTTGAAACGCTAGCGTAACGGCTGTTAGACCGACCGCATATTCGAGAGTTCTTTGGCGAGCACGAGTCTGCGCCCTGTCTCTTTGGCTTTCTTCGTTGCCAGTTCCGCCGCCGTCAGCACGCAGGGAACGTTGAAAACGTCCTCGGGGATTGACGCAACTCCCACTCGTAGAGCTTCACGACCGACGAAATCCTGATCGGAATCAAAGATCATCTGAACCACCCTGTTTAGAATGACGCTTGCCTGCGAGGTAGTCATTCCGTAAAGCGCGATGGCAACTGCTTGTGGGCTGTAGTGACCGACCATTCCACGAAAATCGTGGAGCGATGCGACTATATTATCGATTTCGGTAAATTGGCTGAGTGGTACGGGTTGAGTGGTGTCAAACAAAAAGATGGCGACAGAAATTGTAGTTTGGCTCAACGACATCTCATGGTCCAGCAAGTAGAGGAACGCAGGATAAGTCAACATCCCGGTCTCTTTCTTGACCAGTGCCTGCCTGACCATATCTACTTCTTTTTCGATTGACTTGGGCACGACTGTGAGTTGTCCCTGAATCACTTTCTCCTGCATGCTCACCAGTTTTGTCCGCAGCAAGCAGGCTACGGATGGAACCCATTCACTTCTCGGAATGTCCAACTGCTGAAGAATTTCACCCATATTTCTGCTGCCGTCGATTGCCAGATAGATTTTTTTGGCAATTGTCATGTCGTCTATGCCACCCTCTTTGGACACTGCGGCTTCGAACTCTTGCTCAGTCAAAAATCCATAGGTCTTTTGCGGAATAATAGTCATCTGAAGACCGGCATTTCTCAGGTATTCAGTGTGGTCCAGGAGTAGCACACCCTGCATGAGCAGTCGACTCAGTTCTTCCTGGATCGTATGTTCGTCCGTCTTCAGCCCGGACTCGAATTGAAAATCTCCGTCTTTCCAGCAAATTGTAAGAAGCAGACACTCTTTCCCACTTCCTCTGGAACCCTGAGCATGCACCGGTTGCCCATTCTCGAAGAAAATGTCCGACCAATCCGCCTGTCTTTGAACTCTTAAGCGACCGGATTCCTTCTCCATCGCTATGGATTGCAATAGATTGGTGATATGAACCAGGTCCAGTGTGCCTGAAAACGACTTTGGTCGTCGCAAGGCTTCTGTGTTCGGTAGCGAGAATAGCGTTTGTCTGCCCATTTTACTGACCTGGCTGAGTTCTTCCGTTTTCCTCAGCTCATCGAGTTTCGCAAGCGTAGGAACAACTGCAAACGTGGTCTGCTGAAACTCCTTTTCTGCGTTAATTTCGTCCCAGACCACTTTTGTCATCCCACCGAGAATAACCAGTGCGTCGTTGGATTGTTCCTCATAAATCAGTTTTACGTCGTCACCGGCATTGCGACAAAGGGTCCAGTCGAAGGCAGCGGTGTCTCGATGGAATAACACCGACAGCGTGAACAACAGTCCCATGTCTCGCCATGTGTACTCAGAAGACCCGCTCTGGCGGGTAGACTTCATCAGTTGTTCTATGCGTTCTTTATCCGGTCGATTGTTATTGTTGGCCAGTTTCTTAAACATCTACGTCGAGTCTATTTCTTCCTACAGGACTTTCTCAGCGATCGCCAGATCTAAAGTGTAAATAGGGTTTCCTGGTGCGACTTTGCAGGATGGCCAGCGTGAGGCAAGGGCGCACTGTGGTCATAAGATATCATACCCAGGCCGCCATTCTTTCCAGTTTTATAAACTGCATCACCTTGTCATTTGTAGAACTACTCGATTATCCGTTTCTGTGGCAACCGTTCAACTCGGATGCTTTTCCAAGAGCCCCAGGACTTGCTTCTCGGCGTCGTCGAGAACCTCCTCTATGGAGAGGGAAGCGTCAACAATCAGAGGTCATAGCCGTAGGACTTGATGATCGCGCGCGC
>CAYTDR010000541.1:2922-5802 GCA_964436185.1 uncultured Candidatus Obscuribacterales bacterium
TCAACAATCAGAGCATCCTCAGGTTCCTCCAGAGTTTTAAACTGGCTGGCAAGCAGCGAATTGCTCATGAATTCGTGCTTCCTGCCCTTCAACCTGGTGGCAATGGTCTCGAAATCTGCCTTTAGATAAAGGAAGTAGACACCCGGTTTGTTGAGATGATCTCGATACGAGTCTCTGAGCGCGGAACAGGCTAGAATAGTGTCGGTCCCATTCGCTAGTCTTTTGTCGATTAACTCTGATAGCGCGCCTAGCCAGGGCTCTCGATCGCTTTCGGTGAGAGGGATGCCATTGTGCATTTTTTGTTTGTTCTCTGACGAATGATAATCATCGGCGTCCTCAAAAGACCAATCGAGCCTTTGAGCTAAGCGCGAGCCGATTTCTGTTTTACCGCTGCCTGATACACCCATAATTATTACGATCAAAATTGCACTCCCTACTTCTTCTATATGAATGATAGGCCGAAGATCGAACATCGCCAACGAGTTGTAATTACTTTTCTCAACGCTGTCCGAGTTAATCTCCGCGAGTATTCACAAATTCTGCCATGTAGAAGGCACCATCCGGTCTTGCCATCAGCGGCAGTACCATCTCTTTTCACTGGTTCTATTCCTGCTGCAAAAGAACCTTTGTGCGGATTCCTATTTACGAGCAATTTGTGATACTGATATTGATAATGGCGGTGGTTTGGCGGTCAGCCCATAACCAAACGGAACGCATATAAGGAGTATGATAGACTCCACTCTTAATTTCCCCTTTCTTCAGCTATGACAAGGCGTTTGACATGTCCACGAAATCGTCCCAGGCAGGTAAACTGGATTCCCAACTAAGAGAGCCCAAGCTGAAAGGCAAGTCCGTCGTGTTTGTTGGCGATCTAGGTCGTTATAACGCGGTTCGTTATTTCTTTGCCGCAGTGCTGCAGGAAGGTGGCACGGTTATTGAAGAGATCGGCAAGGAAACGCCCGACTATCTCATTGTCGGCCGCGGTCGAGGGGGAGCAACACCTGGTCAGGCAACTGCTCTGTTGAAGAGACATCCGAATGTGCAATTGCTTGATTGCACAGCATTTTGTCAGTTGGTGCTGCCGGAAACGCAAGAGCTTCTCGAGTCGATTAAATCCGGAGCGATTAGAGAACCGCTCGAGGGCATAAGTCACGAAAATGGTTGGGGCTTATTAGAAGTGCTCTGCGAGGTGCTGGGCACGACGATAGATTTCAGCGGACAGTCATTCAGAGGAATGGATCTGAGCGGAGCTAAGCTTGGACATGCCACTATTGACGGTGCGGATTTTTCGCAGTGCAGTCTTTTCAGCGCACATTTGCCTGCCGTCAGTGACGCTCGGTTCGACGGTTCGAATTTGAAATATGCTCACTTAGCTGGGGCAGAACGATGCTCGTTCCGCGGCGCGGACCTGTCGGAGAGCTGGTTCTACGATGTCCACGCGTGGGGAGCCAGCACCCGCTATATTGATTGCGATTTTACCGAGGCGAAAATCACCCAGGGACAGGGAGCCAGAGTGAACGCCTCAGGCTGCCTCTTTGTCAATGCAGGTCTGCAAGATGCTGAATTCGAAGAGTCCAATCTTTCAGGCGCCGATTTATCGGGCGCGGACCTCCGTGGTGCCACTCTCTGGAAAGCTGATCTAAGCGATGCCAGGTTGAATGACACGAAATTCTTTCAAGCCTACCTCTCCGAAGTTTCTCTAGTCAACGCCGATCTGAGTAACGCCGACATGCGACAGGCAATCCTTACCGGAGCCGATCTCAGCGGCGCAAAAGTTGACGGTGCTGATTTTGAGGGTTCGACGCTGTTCAGCTTGACGGCTGAGAATCTGGATGTAAGCACGGCCAGGAATTTCAAGGAGCAAACGAAACGCTTGCCCGGCCCCAAGATGGCGGAGCTGGTCAATGCGCTGAAGAGTTCGAAGACATTTTATAGTTCGGTAGAGATCGACCTTGGCGAGGGAGAGCGCGTACACCTGATGCTCAATGGCGGACAAAATCAGGGAGCTGTGAATTCTTACTACTTTAGAGCCAATGATGTACAGGGACGATTCGCTCATTATCGAGGTTCGACAGTTGAAGAGCAGATGATTGATGCCGCCATCCGTTGGAATCGCGGAGTCATCAAACTCGATACCGTCAACGCAAAGGCGAGCGTGTGTCCTCTGAAAAGCAAGGACTTGTTCGAACTAGCTAAGCTTGCCTGGAGCGAGGCTTGCGGAATCAGTGCCGCGGAGGTGGAAGCACGATACAAGTCCGATGTCGCTGCTCGGGAAAAACTTCGCAAGACTTTGCTCGATGAGCTCAAGGGCGGCCCTGAAGGCATCAAGAAATGGAATCAACGGGGTTTGTCGGAGTGCATCAAAGTAAATCCGCTGAGCAAGACTGACTTCGCTGGTTGCAACCTGACCGGTGTAACGCTGGAACAGCTAGAGCTGCAAAAGAGCAAGTTCAATGGTGCCATTTTGGCCAATGCCGCTATCAAGGGCTGTGACCTTTCGCATGCCAGTTTTGCAAATGCCGACTTACGTGAAGCGAAGTTTTCTGAAACCCAACTGGGAGATGTTGATTTCAGTGGAGCGAATCTCTCCAATGTGGTTTTTAGCTTTATAGGCTTTCGCAGCGCAAACTTTTCCGGCGCCATTCTCGATGGAGCCGTATTCGAGGACTGCGATTTGGATGAAAAAACACAGTTACCGGATGGATTCGTCCCTGCCAAGATGAGCTGTAGGGGAGTAGAACTGCCTGCGGTGGCAATCGACAAACAAACCAGAGAAAGGAAAACTGGAACTTTGACTTTTGAGGAATTCTTCGACGAGCTTTCTGACATGAACCTTACGCAGAAGCTCAAGAAGGCAACGGCGATGCTGAAGGCAGAACG
>CAYTDR010000542.1:0-5798 GCA_964436185.1 uncultured Candidatus Obscuribacterales bacterium
ACTGGTGGCAGAACCTGTGTTTTGGTGGCTTTCACAGCGTCCGATTCTTCACCACGCAGTGTTTGGCCAACCTGTTGATTCCGAGCCACCATCTGTGGTTGTCGTTGAGGAGCGTTAAACGCAGGCAAGCTCACACTAGTTTTCTTTGAGATGTTCTTTTGTTGAGCTGGAACAACTGTCGACTCGCTTACTTTATTGGCAGTCCTGTTGACGGCCAATTCCCTGGACACTTCTGGGTCGATGATTACAGCCGGCTTGTTCTTGGTATTGTCAACAAACTTTCCATCGGCTGTCTGAACTTCAACTGCAGACGCAGGCTCGACTGTTGTTTCTTCTATCTCGACCATCTTTTCTAAGGCTTTTTCTTCCTTCTCCAATGCCACCGCGGGCATCATTTGCACCGATTGTACTGTAGATGGCGGAGCTATTCCTAATTCGACGAATCTCTTTTTCAAGCGGCGATTAAACTCTCTTCCAACCTTCCATTGTTTGATTGGGCGGGTTTTGATTCTACCTTTGATTGTCAGGGATGTGTCACCAATTTTATCCAAACCGAATATTTCTATCGGCGCGATTATGTCATTGCTTAACGCCGGATCATTTTGCAACTCGGTGCCGAGTTCCTCGATTACTTCTACAACGCGGTCAGCATCTTCGTTGTAGCCTACTGAAATATCGAATACATGAAATGAAAAGTCTTTGGTCATGTTTTTCACAGTATCAATCTTCGCGTTTCGAATGTAATGCACACTCCCTGCTTGATCGCGAAGCACCACCATCCGTAGTGTCACCCGCTCGACCATTCCCGATTTTCCTGCTATTTCAACTACATCGCCAACACGAATCTGATCTTCAAGAAGCATATACAAACCAGAAATCAAATCCTTTACTAAATCTTGGGCACCAAAACCGATGGCAACACCGATAACCCCTGCCCCGGCAAGCAGCGGACCAACATTAACGTTTATCTTCTGAAGCAGCATCATTCCGCCAATGCCATAGACAATAACCGTGAGAATGTACCTGATGACAGAGGTGAGAGTGTCCGCGCGCTTTCTCAGTTCGGTTTGTTCCTTGCCACGCTTGAAAAGTTTGGAGATCCTTCTAGACACAAAGTCGGTTCCCTTGAGGGCGACGACCATCATTGCGATGATAATCAGCATTTGGAGACCGACTGTAAAAAGCCACGTTAGCGCGGTTTCCCCGTAGTTTGAAAAGCTCATCGTTCCTCCCGGTAGAACTGTCGTAGAATCGCAGTCGCTCGATTTTTAGCATGAAAAGGTTCCGCTTATGCAGTCTAAGCAGAAGCTTGAAACTCGAGGCTGCGCCTACATCGGCGCGACTCTCTGGCAGCGAGGAGCTCATCGAATCTTCAGTTGGGCGGTAAGCCTATTGATGAAGCTTCGATGAGCAGATTGTTCAGACATTCAATTCTCGCACTAGGGCAACACTTTCTCTTAAATGGGTCCCGGGTTGTCCTGCAAGTTTCGCGGTTCGAAGCCTTGTATTGGTGAGGGAACCTTATCTGCCGACGGGCGCAACCACATTAGGCCACACTTACTGCCAGGCTAAACGAGCGATCGATTTCCGCTTGCGCAACTTTGGAATTTTCTGCGATGACATCCGGCTTTGTTCCATGCGACTTTATGAACGTCACGTCTGTAATTCCGATGAAGCCGAAAATTGCACGCAAGTAAGGCTCGAGGAAGTCATATCCCTTCATCGCCGGTCGAGAGAAGTCGGAACCGCTGGCGGTGACAACGATAACCTTCTTGTTTTTCAACAACCCTTCCAAACCGGTGCTCGAGTAACTGAAGGTAACACCGGCACGAACAATCATGTCTATGTAGGCCTTCAAGACGGCTGGAATCGAGAAGTTATACATCGGTGCGCCAATAACATAGGTATCAGCATCCTGCAGCTCCCTTGCCAGTTCATCCGGCAGCCGAATCAAATCTTTTTGCTCGGCGTCTAGGCTGTCGTTGGGAGTAAAGAACGCATTAATATGTTGGTTCGAAACAAAGTCGATACTACTGGTGGTGAGATCGCGATAGATCACGCGAGAGCCTGGATTAGCTTCAAGCCAGCGCTGAGCATAATACGCAGACAATTTTCTTGTTACTGATGATTCGTTTTGTCCACTTGAATCCAGATGTAATAGCGTAGCCATGTTTTTCTCCATTTCAAGGCGAAGTATTGTCACGGCGAATGTTGCGCCGATCTCAATTCACTTCTCGGTTGTTGAATTTTGTAGTACGATAATACTTAGAATAGACCGGACGGTCTATGTGCCAAAGTTCTAAAGTTATGTCCCAGCGTTCACGGGCGACGGGTGCAGGCGAATCTATGGATATACTATCCGATGCTCTAAATAGGATCAGATTCAAGAGTTATATCCATTGCAACAGTGAATTTACTGCGCCATGGGGTCTGCGTATGCCAGGTTTCGCCGGTCATGCAGCATTTCTTGTCATGCTGCGAGGGGGCTGTCTCGTCACTTTCGATGACTCGGAAGATAAATATTCACTAGCCGCAGGTGAGGTATTACTCTTACCTCGGGGCTCCGGCTGTATCGTTCGAGATTCTGCAATCAGCGAGGTTGTTGATTTCTTCGCTGTAAGAAACGGTCCTCCACCGCGGGGAGAGATATGGCAATACGGTGGGGGCGGCGCACTGACATCGATCTTAATGGGCTGCTTCGAGTTTGATATGCATTTAAAGAACCCGCTCATCGAGAGTTTGCCTGGTGTCATCTATCTTAAGGCGGATCAATTGCAATCGGAACCATGGTTCGATACGACACTTCGATTCCTCGCCTCCGAAACCATCAATAATCGTCCTGGTTCAGACATCTTGATCGGCAGACTGACAGATATGTTCTTCATTCAAGTAGTGCGTGCTTTCATGACTCAGCATAAGGAATGTACGAAATCCACCGGTTGGCTGAAAGGACTCTCCGATCCTTACATAAGTGTTGCTCTTCGTCTTATGCATGAAAAGCCGTCAGCACCATGGACAGTGGCAACCTTGGCCAAGGAAGTTGGCTTATCCCGCACGGCGTTCGCCGTGAAATTCTCCGACATTTTGCAACAAACTCCCATCGACTATCTGACGTCCTGGCGCATGCAAGAAGCCGTCAGCATGATGGAAAAGGGTGTAGAAAGTATCGGCGGTATTGCCGAGTCAGTTGGATACACATCGGAAGCTGCTTTCGCAAAGGCGTTCAAGCGAGAGGTCGGTGAGCCGCCTGGTGCGTTTCGGCGAAAGGTGTTCGCTAGTGGCAAGTAACTGATATTCTTCAGCCAGTGATCCGGTAATGATTGCAATTGGTCCAAGCCTAAATCTGCAAGTTGTTACACAAGTTACAGTCATAAGATATGTTTGAATCTTTCGTCCCTTGACTTATGTGGCTTTTCCGAAGTTGTCTGAGTGAGTTGCCAACAGGTAGTTAATGTGAGCGGTCTCATCTTTGTGCAAATATAGTCGAGTCCCAGCTGCTTTCAATAAAAACCAGCGCTGGATAGTTGTTTATACCTCAGGAGAGGGTGTCAATGAGCAAAACATTTTCAGCATTGCTAGTATCGGTGGGTGTACTGGTTTCATCTTGCCTACCTGTATACGCAGACGATACAGCCGCGACGAATTATCAGCGGGCCAGTTGCAAAACCACTGGAGGGAGCCCCAAGGCAGTCTATCAAAATCTAGCTGGCGCAGATGGTTTTGCTGGAACTAACCAAGTTGTGCTGGCATCGACTACCAGCGGTTTTAGTGGACAGAAGGCTGGATATCAAGTTCAGACCGTTCCTCCCCCGCCGCCTGCCACTTCAGCTACCGGTTTCCGAAACGTCAGCATCTTTCTCTGTCAGAATCAAAATACTTATGGTGATGCTGTTCTTAACGGGAAGGTATTGTTCGTATTCCTAAAACCCGATGGTAACACGATTTCTTTCACCAAAAAGTGGTCTGAAATGAGTCCGAGCGAACCAGATGGGAGAGGTTTTTTCAGTATTCAAGCCAATTCTCGAGACTTTGGTGGATTCAATGTTCGAGAGTGTACTCTTGTTAAATTGGTTCCTTATATTGACACCGACTCGCTTATAGGTTCATCCGTATACATCGGTGACTACAGAGTGGACTATGGCTTTGGTGGCCTATATGTGTCGTCGTTCAGTAAATTCCCAGATGCAGGTTGTTCTGCATTTAATCCTTAAGTTCAAAATTTAAGCCGAAGAGTCTCTTGAGATTCAATCTCAGGAGACTTTTTTTTACACCTTTTGCGCTATGGATGCCTGTGCACCATCTATGGTTTGCACGTCATTGAACAGGATGGGAACAGCCGATTGGTTTCTTGTCATCTTTTCAATGTTCACACTGAATTAAAAATGACCAACCAGTCTCGAGCAAATCGATGGTGTATCGATGAGCACCGAATACGGCGCGACTATTGACGCTATATTCGGTGCCATTAATTCAATCCCGGAATCGATTGTTGCGGGATACTGATGCTTTAAGCGTAACCGTTAACGCTTAACGTCTCTTCCGATAGCGGTCGAGGTACTTCGCCGTGCATGAAGAATCTAGGATTGCTATATTCTCTGACCCTGTTCCAGATCGGCGATCCTTCCGACTTGCCTGGTTCTAATGTCTGGCGGTTGCCTTCTGCGTCGATGCAATCGATGCTGTTTAACTTGGGTTGTCCATCCTTGATTTCCCAGTGCGGTTTGATTGTTGTGACATTGCCGGCCTGGTCTCTTGAGACCATCTCACTGACGAGGTATGGATTTTGCTCGTACTTAGCCTCGTGCTCTGCAATCGTCTTTCCCTCCCCATCTACTTCTTTGCCGTGCAGGCGTGCATCCATGAAATCGCCTTTGGGTGCCAATGTTCCAGACAATCCGCCTTGCTTATTGAATTGCATTGAGACTCTATAAAGAGCATTGCCGCCCGGTCCAAAACAAGCCTTGTCGATGTCGCCGTTTGAATGAGTGGTTAGGACCGTCTTGTCACCGTCATGATGGATGATACGAGTTACATCCTCACTGCCATCCGGATATTTGGTGGTTTGCTTTTCCGCGTCGCCGTTGGCATCGAAGTAAGTAGTTTCTGTCTGTTCCGGCTTGCCGGTGGACGGATCGATGCGAGTGGTTGTTTCTTGCAGGCGCTCACCATCTTTGAATTCGCTAATCGACGATGCTTTCAACTTTCCGTCTTCACCTGTAGTCTCAATCGTTTGGCGCTGTCTCGTGTCATCGTATGTGACTTTCGTTTTTGTTGAGCTGCCGCCATCATACGACCAGGATCTGTCCACTTCAGTAATGCGTCCCTGGTCATCGTACTTCAATTCAAATCTTTCAGGACCAGCATCCAGTTTTGTCGCTCTCCCCTGTGCATCATATTCTGTAACCATAATTCCGGCACCGGCCATTTTAAGTTTGAGGCCAGGAACGAGTCCAGGTCGATTATCCGGATGAGCCAATCTGTCCAACGCTTTGTCGGACACTTCTTGAGCGTGAAACCAGTCTTTCACCCCATCAGCTTTGACCTTGAGATACGGATCGCTCGCAGCAGCGTCAAGTTCGTGCGCCAGTGTGTCTGCCGCCAATCTGCTCATCGGGCTCAGTTCCTTCGATTTCGAGGCGGCAGTTAATTCCATCATGGTCAAAACGTGATCGATATCTGAGTCGATGATACCTATATCAGCTTTGCTTAGTTGTGCGGCGGCAGCATCCTTGGTGAACCAGGAACGAATACCTCCAGATGCAGGACCGGTACAGGCCGTTGGATAAGGTGATCTAGCA
>CAYTDR010000543.1:0-5794 GCA_964436185.1 uncultured Candidatus Obscuribacterales bacterium
ACACAGCCAACCCGTTTTTGTTGTACGATTTCTGTGCACTCAACAAAGGGAATAACGAGATCGTTAGAGATGGTGCCAGGTCCAACTGTCTCGATATTACGCATCAGTTGAAAAAAATTTGCAACACAAGAAACCTCTGTATGGATTAGAGGCTGGCTTGCAATCCTGCCTTGCAATCCTGCCTCTGTCAGTCGTTAGTGATAAACGCAACGCAGTGAGGACTGACTGTTTTCTTCTTTAGAGAATAATCGGGAGGCTGTGAACTAATCACAGCCTCCCGGTGACGTGCAGAACATATGGTCTCGCCCCTGGTGCGCGAGTCAGTGAACTGATGAACGATGTTTAGTCGGGAAACGATTAACCTCATACGGCGAAGCAGGGCTTCGGCTCGCTAAGGTAGTAGTACATGGATTCATTTGCTGAGCCAATCTATAATGTCTAAACCGCCTGAGATGATTATCATGGCTGCTGCACCTTTGCTGACTGCATCAGCACTTTTGCCGGCTGCCTCGGCACCCCTTAACCTTCTGCCAGCTGTTGGTGGTTGAAGACGGAACTCCCTCCCCGCTTTTCTGTCGTTAGATTGAGTGCGAGGCGCCCGTTCGTAAGGACTGAAGTTGTGTCCTACGCGAGCTGCTGAAGCGCTAAAGGCGGTGGCTCCAGACGGTTTTGCGTGATAGCTTGCTGGCTGCTCACTATACACAAACCGTTGCTGTACAAACGCATTCGTTCCCTTCCCTGGATTTGCCTGTAACTGAGCTACTAGGAGCTTGAGTTGACGAGCGCCGTCTGCCTTCAAGTCATCCGCCAATCTGCTGACGAGCTTCTCTTCGCTGGGCGAAAGGGTTCTCTCGATAGCGTAACCCTCGACGGCCATCCGCAGATGCTCGGCAACTCGCTTGTGGTCCGTTATCGAGGCTGGATTGATGGAAAGCCTGCTCGTCATAATTTCGCTGGCCAGATTTGCTCTGAGGCGCTCTTCCGCGATCTGGCGTGAGGCAAATCGAATATTGCGACCACCGGCATGGCCCTCTATTTCGTGCATGCGGGCTCGATAGATACTATGAGCATCCTTATGGAAGGCTCTTAGCTCTTCCTTGGCTGCTGCCAGTTCAGTAAGAAGCTCAACTCGGAGCGCTGCATCAAGCACCTCTGGTGCCACTATTGCACCATCACCGAGCGCCGCGTCAAGAGCTGTTAAACCAGCATGGGCCTTACTGGATAGCTTGATCGGATAAACTATGCGTTGAGCATACTTAAGGAGACTTTCATTGGTAGATCGTTGTGGCATCCTTTCCGGCTGGCTTGAGAGCAATCTCTCGAGGTGTTGGATTTTCTTGTCCAATTCCTCCGCATTATGCACGGACTCCGCGGCGTTTCTTAGATCTCTCAATGAACTTAGCAATTGATCAGCACGGGTACTTTCTCGCAGCGACAAAGATTGTCCTTCACGTGTACGTAGGATTTTACGCAGATAGTCGTCGACAATCTGAGTGTCTCTCAGCATCAGCTCTTTTCCGTAAAGGTCGCGAAGATCCTTGAGCTGGATTTCGTTTGGTTCGGCTCCGATTCCAAGTTTGTCAGCCAGTCTCCTCACAATTAGAACATCCTGCTCATGATGAACAAACTCGTGATAAGCAATTGAGGCCGCTAGATGAGCCAGTTCCGGACTGGTTAATAGGTCGGCTCTCAGTCGTATGCCTCCCCATCCCTGCGAGTATTCTCCACGAGCATGCGGACTGTCGAAACTATGGTTAATTTGAAACTCTGGGGCCGGTAATTTGAACTTTTCGGCAGATTGACGGAGCACTGATTCAATTCTTGCCCTTTGTGGCTCCACTGCCGTGTCGAATTGTCGCATTCTTTCATCAAGCAGCTTGTTTAGTTCGCGCCAGCGCTGAAGTTCATACTTGAGTTGTGGATGGTCCTCGATAAGTTTATTCGGATGTGCTAATTTCAGTTCCTCCAGTCTTGATTGACTTGTTTCAATTTCCACGTACAGGTTTTGTATCGAGTTACGCAACTGGTGTAATGTTTTATAGTCGATCTCTGCTGCTAATACTTCCTTGTTGAAAGCTGCCACAAATTCTCGACCATTATCCAGATCGAGAAGCTTGCTAGTCGATACAGTACTACCTGGCTGCTCGGCATAAAGCGTTCTCACCCGATTCTCGACGCTTTCAGGGAGATGCTCTTGGGTGACGAGTACATCGAGTGCTATCTCCGCAGCGGCACACCTGGACTCCGCTATCTCAATGAGCATATCCGCCAGATTGTTCGGTGATGCGCTTAAAAGCTCAGCCATCGCCTCTGCTGCAAGTCGGGAATTGTCAGTCGTCTTGCAGATATCGACGAGACCTTTGAAGTTCCGATTAATGCCATGTGAAAAAATGATTTGCCGTTCTCTATCAGAGATAGGCTCAATTCCTGGAAGGTTGATATCTGTGCCAAAGCTCTGTCGCAAGGAATTGCTTGCCAACTCGACCGACATCGCGTTGGAAATGGAGGCATTGCCTTGCGTTTTAGACAACCCAATCATCTCCAGTCGATACTTTAAGAAGCCTGCTGTCATAGAGTTATAGAACGGCCTGCCATTATTGGCTACTCTGTGTGTTGCTATTTCTGCTAACTCTTTTGCACAGAGTTCTCGCAAACGATCTTTCAGCTCTGTAGCCAGCTCGAAATCGTTGCGGCTGGGCGTAGTGAATTTCTCATACTCGTCCAGCTTTAGTTTCAAATCTGGTGTCACTGCGTCCTTGCCGTATAGTTCTTGAAAATGCGATGAAAGCGTTTGTCCAGGTCTAAGAGAGACACGGATCCTATCGAGTGCCACCTCGAACGCCAACAAGTCCCGCCCAGGAGTCCATGCAGACATTTTGTACAACACGTCCAATCTCTGTTTCTGTCTATCGTGTTCAGCAGTGATTTCCGAATAAACCTTTCGCAACTCGCTAAGTCCCGTTTCCATCTCTCTTAGCTCTTTGTCTGAAAACGCGTGTTGTTCCCACCCCACGAGAGCTAAATCCACAAAGCGCCTTCTCTCCTCTGATACTTCCAGGGATAGAGACTGACAATATGTGTCCGTTAACCAAGGTTTGCCCTCTCGAACCGCGTCTTCTGATACGGAGAAAGCAAGATCGTGCGCCATTGCTTTGACTAGATCAGCCTGCAACTTGGTTGCATAAACCTCATTAACTGCATTCGATATTAATTTACGTCTCGTCTCGATGTCGTCTGCGTTGAGCAAATCCTCTGCCGAAATAATGATCACACCGGTTCCGAGGAAATATGTCCTGCCCGATGCCTCAGGGGTTATCCGCACCTCGAGTAGCTTCTCGTCGAGTTGCAGTTCGCGCGCTAAGTCCCTCACAGAATCCTCGATGCGCATTCTAGACTGCTCGAATAGTTCAGTAGAATGAACGTAATTCAATTTTGCCGATGAGAAGTTTTCGTAAGCCTCTAGTACAAGTCTCTCAACAACGGGGTGTGCCGCCTTGTCGAACAACTGGGAGAACGTCTGATCGCAGGATGCCGAACTGTGCCAGGCCTTTTCCCACTCATCGAACAAATAGTCAGTTGGGCTGGTGACATGGTCAAATTTGAGCGGCCACAAGTTGTCGCCGACCAGAGTTCTCGGATTCGAATTATTGAATATGTGCAATTCTGTGTGATAGTTGAAGATTCTCCTTTCATACTCTCTTCTGGTCGTGACACTATCGGTAGCACCGCGAGTGAGAATTTCGTCCAGTTTAGTAATTGTTCTCGATACTGCATTTCTGTCAGTGTCAGAACCTCCATCGGTGGGCTTTTCGCTCGAGCGAGCAGATTCCATGCTACTCTCGACATCTTTGCTTTCCGCAACTGTGGTGTTACTATCGGTGATATGTTCCGATTTAAACGCCTGGTCTCCGTTAGAGTTCGATTCGATTTCCCGTGGACGACCTTCGATCTTGTCAGACGAAGCGGGTGGTAACTCAGGATTCGAGAGCGGTTTGTCCGAGTCTTTCGAGCTCTTGCCTTCGGCTTCAGTCTCGGGTGATCTCGTTATTGTGTACCTTGAACCTATCCGGTTTCTCACCACCCTGTATCCGAGGTAAAGTAAACCGAGAGTCACCACCTGCTCCGTCACTCGATCGGACAGATATGGCTCGAGCTCTGCCTCATTGTCAATCTCCGGGACACTCGACCTCTCGGTAATCGAATCGTATTTAGGATCCAGGTTTGCAACAATTCGCCCTCGTTCCATTCTGTCGCGCGCATCGGACTCCGGTGTGGCACCAATCTCTGCTCTTCGCTCAATTCTTGCTTGCATCGCTTGCATTAAACTTTGTTTGTAGTCATCTGTAAATTGGAGTTGCGGGCGAATCGACATGGTTTCTGTGAGTTTCTTTTTGGCTTCGTTATAATGATTACCGTCTCCGCAAGCGATGAGTGCTAACGCATAGTTAATTCGGACGTGGTCAGGGTAGATGAATGTGCGATAGGCCTCTTCTTCATCCTGACAAAGACGTTGAAGCTGCATGGAAAGCTCTTTCGTATCGCCTCCACGAACATCTTTCTCCGCGATTGTTCTCATCAAGCGCTGCTTCCGTTCGAAAATATCAGCCTGCCGAGTTGATAGAGCATCCTGGTCGATTTTTTCAGCCTCTTCGACAGCCTTGCTGAAAAGAGGCAGTGCATCGGCTAAGCCTTTCTCGATAAAAAGCTGCTTTGCTGCCATCATATGTGATTCGAGTGAAGCGACCTTTTGTACTTCTCGATCTGCCGCTGCCCGCGCCCCTACTAGAGAATCAGCGCCAGGGTTGTTTGCCGAACTGATTTCAGGCAGAAGTGTAAGTTTAGCCTCGAGCCGGACCACAGCCATTTCGCGATATGCTAGCGCCAGCCGTTGCTGAAAGTGTCGGTTGAGTTGCAGCTCTGGCTTTAAACGAACCGCCTCGCGCAATAACCTCTCGCCTTCTGCAATGCATTGCGGATCGCCTGAGGCGATCTGCATGAAAGCCAGCTCAGAACGAAGTAGAGAAGGTTTCAAATAGTCGATGTAGTGATTATGAGTCTCTGTCTCCATCAATAAGAGAAGTCCCTGAAGCGGCTTGCTGTCTTTTTGATCTTTTCGGGTACGGATTATCGATTCGATGAGCTCTAACGTGAGGGCAAGCCCCTGTACCAGTTTCTGTCTGGAAAGCTCTTCCTTTGTTGTGTCGCAGTCTTTCAGCTCATCCTTGAGCAGATCGATGCGTTTGCTCAAAGAGATATCTTCTCCATTACTTTGAGTATTACTCTGATCATCTACACCACATTCGTCTGCCTCTGCTTTTTCGGGTTTGGTTTCGTCGACCAAATACAGAAGCGGCAGTCCGCCTGACGAGGAAACTGTCGAGTCTATGGGTTCGGCTCGGAGAGTCTCGAGAATGCTTTTGGCAGCAACTTCGTCGCCGTCACCGAAAAAGGCTAAGTAGCTATCTCCGCAGAGCCTATCGTCATCCTTCTCGTCAAAATTTATCTCTTGTGTATTCATTCTGTCTTTCTCCTGGTTCGCACCATATTCGGTAGCATACCTTCTGCCTCGGTTTAGCCGCGAAACGGCGCAAGCGGATCAGATTCGCTCGTATATTGATGCCCTTGTTGGGAACGAATGAGGTGTGACGGCCGACTGAGGGAGTCATCTGTTCGACGTCAGATCCCACCTAGGGCAACGATTTATACCTGAAAATCGTAGTGGCTGATTGTTACAAAATTGAAAAAACATGCTCGGTTCTTCTCCGGCACATTCGAAAGTCCCAGAGCTTCATGA
>CAYTDR010000544.1:0-2042 GCA_964436185.1 uncultured Candidatus Obscuribacterales bacterium
CGTACTGTCGCTTGTCCTGAGGAAAAATGAGGGCAACAGACGTTTCTATCTCATATAATGTAGCGGGGTGCTAGACGAAAGAGGTCCATGGCGATGAGGTACCGAGTTCAAGCGATGAAAGGTTTCTCCCTTACGGCTTTCCAGAATCAGGGTGACATTGTCGCAAGGTTGTGTCGAACATCAGCGTGTGTTATTGCCGCCACTGGGCTTTTTCTCAGCCAATCACCTAACGCCTTTGCGATTCAGGATGCCACGCCGGGGACGCTCGTTTCAGGCGGCGATCAAACGACGAGCAGCAAACCTGTAAATCGCCCCGTCCATGACAAGTGGGCGCTGGTTGTAGGCATCAGCGACTATGAAAATAAGGACGTTCCCAAACTCAGGTATGCCAGCAAGGACGCTAAGGACTTCCGAGACTACCTGGTCAACGAGGCGAACTTCGCGCCAGACCACGTTCGCTTGCTCTTAAATGAAAAAGCCACACAACGACGGGTGCTATCGGAACTTGGCACTAAGTTTCTTGCTCGGGTGGCGAAGCCGGACGACCTGGTTGTTCTGTTCTTCTCGACCCATGGCAGTCCAGCGCAGGCCGACATCCGAGGCAAAAACTTCATCGTAGCCGCCGACAGCGATCCAGAAGATTTGTTTACGACGGGAATCGAGATGGACAAGGTCGTAGAGTCAATCAAATCAAGGGTTCTCAGCGATCGGGTGCTTCTTGTTTTGGATGCCTGCCATAGCGGCGCGGTCAAATCGAACTCCAAGGGATTGTACTACCAGGGTAACTTCGACGCTGCCGCATTAGCACAAGGCACCGGGCAGCTCGTGATTTGCTCCAGCGAACCGCATCAGCAATCATGGGAGTCGAAACGGTATGACAATGGAGTTTTCACACGCAAATTTCTCGAAGCGTTGCGAACCAGCAAGGACAAGAGCGTGCTGGGCGATAATTTCAACACCATTCGCGACTCGGTGATGGATGAAGTACAAGAGGACTACGCGGCGGCGCAGGCACCGGCGGTGAAAGGAATGTGGAGCGGGAAGGAACTGATCTTGAGTGTAGTTCCAACATCGCCGAAACCGCTTCCAGACACGGTCAGGGGGATTCTGGAGCCTGACAGCTCACCGCCCGCTCCAGTGCGGACGCAATCTTCTGGTTCATCGTATGGGAGCAAGTTGGGTTCGGGAAGCGAAACATCTTGGCCGAGCACTTCTGTTACTTCCTCCAGTCCGCCTTTAAGCACTTCAAGCAGCTCACCGTCGACGACCTCGACTTCATCGAGCTCTCCAAGCAGTTCTTCATTGAGCAGCTCGACTTCATCCCTCATTCCGAGCGGTTCTTCATTGAGCAGCTCGACTTCACCCCTCATTCCGAGCGCTTCGTCATTGAGCAGCTCGACTTCACCCCTCATTCCGAGCGCTTCGTCATTGAGTACCTCGACTTCACCCCTCATTCCGAGCGCTTCGTCATTGAGTACCTCGACTTCATCGAGCACTCCAAGCAATTCCTCTTTGAGCAGCTCGACTTCATCCAGCGCACCAAGCAGTTCATCATTGAGCAGCTCGACAAGCTCTCCATCTACTACGACCACCGTAGCAAGCACGTCGTCCGGTTCGACATCGAGCACCTTAACCAGTTCACCATCGAGTAGTTCGACGAGGTCATCCAGCGATTCAGCGAGTACTCCGATCACAACAGCGAGCAGCTCAACAGACATTCCACCCGGCGGCGCTTTAGCTAGCACGGATCCGAATCGGCTTCTTGCGTCCGTTTCAAGAAGTACATTTATGTCGGACACGCCGATGACGCCGACAACATCCGGCTCAACGACATCAGCTCCGCAGCCATCAACAGCGTCGCAGGCAACCACTGGGGTGATCCCTCGTGGCACAGACATTGAAATCATCTTGAAAGACCCGCTAGACTCCAACACAACCAGAGTCGGTAACACCGTGATCGGTACCATCGCAAAACCAATCATGTTGAATGGGCAAGTAGCTATTAATGCCGGCAGCGTGATTACCGGTAAAGTGCACCATGC
>CAYTDR010000544.1:2052-5790 GCA_964436185.1 uncultured Candidatus Obscuribacterales bacterium
AAGGCGAAGTGGAAGTCTGGTTTACCACCATCAAACTCGCGGATGATACCATTTACAAAGTAAAAGTAACTTGTGAACTGAAGTCGCCAAACCAACTAAAGAAAAAACTGGCTGGAGCAACAACGAAAGCAGCAGTAGGAGCAGGTCTTTACACAGGCTTGAGGTTCATTGGTGTACCTGGCATCAGCACAATTGGCGCGCTCGTGGGTCGTTCAAGTCAAATGGGCGCACCTGTTTCACTAGTCGCAGGCAGTACTGTAAAAGCCGAGCTTGACCGAAATCTCGACCTGAGCACTGGGCGAAAAAAATAGCTTCCGGAGCAGGCCAATATCGCAAATATTAAGGCGGTGTGAACGCCGGCCCGTTGTCAAGCGAACGCGTGTATTATTGTCCTATCGATGTTCCAGGGGCTGCGATTCGAAGGAAGCACCGCGGGGCTCCGTTTCCTTCATTGCACACTTTTCTTACCAAATAACTGATGACGACAAGTAGTTCGCCTTTCGGCGGATAGCGGGGGTATTGTTATGACCAATTTTTCGCGCCGTGATCATGCAAGTGAACGTTCAAGTTTCGCGAACTCATCTGAGAAGGCAGCACCGGCATTCAGCAGCCCTCTGTTCCTGTGTATTCTCATTTTAGCAATAGTCGTCATCTTGCATTCATTCAATTTCGCAAAGCTCTCATTCCAACTTCCCGACGCTAAAGCATTGTTCTGCGTATCGCTGTTTGTTGGCGGTTTGATCCTCGCTATGATCTATGGATTTTTCGCGACGCTGCCAGCATTGCTCGCCGCCAGGGGCAAACCTGAGCTCGCGGAACGGTGTGCCGAGTGGTGGGTAAGCGTGACCAAAAAGATAGCCAGTCAGAGCGATGATCACATTGCATCACTGCTTCAGGCGGCGCATATCTGCAGACTAAACGCCAACTATGCCAAGTCAACGGGCTATTGTCTTGACACTTTAGATTCAACTGCGAACATCTACAAACTCGTAGAGGAGCTGCCTCCTGCCACAACCGACAAACAAAAGCTTCTCAAAGAGCTGTCAGTGAACATGGCTCGGACCACCGAAATTAAAGCACTTCAAGCATATTTATTTATGGCCTGGAATAACTTCGATCTCGGTTCCTATCAGAAGTCTGCTGAATTTTGTGAGAAGGTATTGAGAGAAATTGATAGAATCACCGCTGGTGCCAAAGAAGATGCGAAGTGGAAGCAACCAAGGGCAAACAATATTTTGACACAAGACCTTTTGGTGACCTCCTCGGACAATCGGTCTAATATTGCTCTAGAAGATACCGCGTCGAAACTTGGGGCAAATGCCCTCGAACTCCTGGGAACGATGGCATCACTTGAAACCGATGCACCAGCTACGAAGAGCTTTCTTCGAAAAGCCCGCGAACTGAGAGCAAGTCAGCCCAACGCAGACTTTGACCTGTGGACCAATAATGCAGCTTCTGCTTCCCTCAATCTCCAAGACAATAAAAGCGCTCTTGAGCAGCTCGAGCCGGTTTCAGCCAGGGCTAACTTACTAGAACCACTGCTGAGGGCAAGTATTCTTACCAACCTGGGAGAGGCGCAAAGAAGACTAAAGATACATAAGGATGCGAAGGACAATCTCGAGAAGTCGCTATCCATCAAGAAAAAGTTGTACAAGCATGGCCATCCCGAGATTGCCGAATCTAAGTTTTATCTGGGTCTGCTCGAAAATGAACAGGGAAACCGACAAAAGGCAAAACAACTGGTGCAAGAATCTATAGAAGAACCAGTGATGTTCATGGGAAGCAATCATCCAATTCTTCGTGCTCGAACTAAAGAAGCGATGCGTCAGGGGATCCTGTAGCGCTACAGTTCAAGCGCTAGCTGATTAGTGCCGACATCAATCATCTAGCTCCAACTATCAAAAGCCAGGCTCGTTAATGCAGCGACCAAGTTCGTGCGGCGAGCCCGACTTATCGTTAAAGTCAGCCATCACCATGGATAACGTTTCTTCTCCATCGCCGAAAGGTTGCTCTGACATGCCGTTAGTTCGTCTGCTCCATTCGTTGCAACACGCCAATCATAGCCAGCCGAAGGCTCTCGTTATAAATCCGTAACACCAGACTCGCTAAAATATTTCGATACTCCAATACCACAATCAGGCGATCGCAGAGAGTTCTGAACCAGAACTCCTCATGGTATCGCTTACAGTATCACTGTGAATCTTCAAACAACTGGAGGCGCGGCGCATATACTCACAGACATCACTCAGTCACTGCAATACATTACCTGCGAATCGGTAATCTTGCTCACGGAAATGCCTAGAGTGTGTCAAATCCAGGAGACGAAAAATGGCAGAATTATCCAATGATTATATGGACAACAGCGATGGTCGACTAAACACGGGAGCTTCCGACCAAGATTCCTCGGACGACAACACCTATTCTGGTATTACCAACGATGCATTGGTCGAGTTCGCCACAGATCTTGCGCAAGAGATTGGACTTCTCGCGCTGACTGAATCTCGAAGCAGAATTACAGCATCCTCCTCAAATGCAAGAATGGACCAATGGAACTCAGGTAGTTCTTCAGACCACCTGGTAGACATTACTATTGAAGACTATAGCAATGCTCCATCGTCAGATAGCGACAGTGAACAAAACGACTTCGAAGGCGAAGTAGATGAGCCAAGGCCAGTTCCTTCAGGAGAAGACCGACCGGCAAAGATTGACCTCATTGCTCGGGAGCAACAAAGAGTACAAGATCGGTTCAGTACTCGATTCGAGAAATTCGACCTCGTAGAGTTAGAGCGAATGGTCGCTGGTTGGGAACGCTCCAATGACAGCGTATTCTTAGCAATAGAAGGACATCGGGAGCTGATCAAGCGATACGATTGTCGGCTACAACAAGAAGACTTCAAGAGAGCCGTGGAATCAATCGAATCGTTACAGCACTCTGTGGAAGCCGGCAAGGAGATAACCGTAGGACCCGATGGAAAACCGACTCTATCGGAGGTGCCTCTTACTGAAGAGCGTCGTTATCAAATTCATGTAGCGATCGCATCAGACTTCGGCGTGATGGAGCGGCAAGTCACCTCTCGTATGGCTCTATTCGCGGCGCTCAGATCGGCCAATCAGTTCGCCAGCGCGGAGGACTGTTTGGTTGAGGCAAAGAGCATGGCCGATAGACTCCCCATCAATCTCATTCGGAAAGAACAGAAGCTTTTAATAGATGACCTGACGAAGACATCGAGTTCGAGGAGGCGACAGGAGATGCAGGTTCAAGCCGAGCATCTGATGGGCACGGACGCCGCCAGTGGAATGATTAAACTTCCGCTCACGACGCGCACCACGCTTGCGCAGTTCTATTTGGGAACACAAGTCCATACCCAACCAGATGCACGAGGAGAGCATTCACTCAGCATTACATTCGGTGGCACCAACTCGTTTAAACCCGACAAGGCATATGAAATCGCTAACGAGATGAGGGCAAAGACGAAAGAAATTCTAGGCTTCGACCCGCTGGATAAGGGACAGGCTGGTCGGAATCCCGCTGCATGCTCCCTGTTTGGTGCGCTGGTTGAAGTGTTCGATGATCCGGACAAGTTCAACATTTATAACGTGGTTGAACGACATAGTGCTGAGAATATCAGAAACGCTTTAAGAGAATCGACGAAATCACACTCGATGCTACTGGACGTGGGAACGGTCGCATTAGTGGGCACAACAATGGCGCTTTCTCGCAGTCAGAAAGTGGCAGCG
>CAYTDR010000545.1:0-5774 GCA_964436185.1 uncultured Candidatus Obscuribacterales bacterium
AATGATGTTGCGGCGCAAATACGGGCTCTGTAGCGAAGACCGTTGCTTCGTAGCGGGAGTATTCTTACCTCCGGACTCGTAGCAATGGATACGGGAGCGGGAACTGTGACCAGGGACGACATCCAAATTCATCTTCATCCTATGGAGTTCAAACTGCTTGAGTTTCTTTTGCGACACCCTGACCAGGTGTTCAACGCGCGTGCGATCATGGAGCGGGTGTGGCATAAAGACCTGGAGTTTCTGGACGACACAGTCAGGACTCACGTAAGAACATTGCGACAAAAGATCGATTCAGGCGGCATCCCATCGATTATTACTACCGTCAGAGGACTCGGCTACAAGGCAGAGAATCGCTTGTAGTGCGAGACGATAAGCTTGTGGCGTGGTATTCACCCAGTTTTAACGCGTTCGCTTGATACTGAGAGTAGACGAGCGATTGCTCGATGACGACCATGGAGCAACCAGTAATGACAAACTATCTTATCCGGCTGGTGCTTATCTCCAGCACCTTCTATTTTATTTTTCCGATGCTCCCTGGCGCTCAGTTTCATGGAAACTTTGGTCACGCTCTGGCTGCCGGTGTCCTATTCGCATTTCTAGGCTGGCTGGTCGAAGTGATTGCAATTGCCATAACAGCGATGCTAACGATCGGCACTTTCGGTCTGGCACTGCTTATTCTCATTCCCGCATGGTTGTTGGGCTTCTGGCTTCTACCGGCTGTTATTCTCAGGTATGTTGCAGATTTGATGCCTGGTACACTTTCATTCACTGGTTGGGAACCGGCTATCTGGGCTGGTTTGATCATGCTTTGCATTGGTGTCGCAACTAGTGGCAAGGTTCGCGAACGTGTCAGGCAAACTCGAACCACCACTGAAGTCGTCACAAATCAATCATAGTCATTGCGTGGCCTATCAGACCTTAGACACGCACTTCGACATCTGAACAATCGTCGACATCGTCGAAACTAATCCGATTCTTGCCTCTTCGTTTGCTCGCCTTCAAGTTAGCGCTTGTAAGCTCGAGGACCTCGTCTATAGACTGGATTGACGTTGGCAAGGTGACAATTCCGAAGCTTGCGGTTAACCTCGTAGTGCCACTATCAACGGTGCGAATCTGCGTCTCACTGAGAGCTAGTCTGATACGCTCCGCCACTTTCACTGCGACAGCCAATCCTGTACATGGCAACAGAATGAGAAACTCGTCGCCGCCTATTCTTCCGATCCAATCAACGGTTCGCAGCCCATCCTTCAGTGTTTGTGCAACTTTCCTCAAAATGCTGTCGCCGTATGCGTGCCCACTCTTATCATTAATGGCTTTGAAATCGTCGAGATCGACCATCGCTACAACGAGTTCTGTCTCGTTTCTTTTAGAGTAACTAATCTCTCGTTGCAGGATGTTTTCGAGTCCGCGACGATTGAGAAGCTCGGTCAGTGGATCTGTCATGCTCAAACTCACCAGATTGGCATTGGTTATTCTCAATTCTTGGTTAATCGATTTCAGAGCCATGAGTGCAATGCCGCTCGGGGTCTTCTCGCGAATGCTTGCTATGGTAAAGAGATTGTCGCCCTGAGCAATGTTTCTCAATGAAACTTCGGCACAAAACTCATCACCATGACTTCTCAATGCCGGCATGTTCGAGACTATTCCGGTGCCGCCTGGTCTGTCTTCATCTAGTGGCGGCGAACATTTCGCCAGGCTCTTTGACCAGGTAGGCAGCAATTGAATCGGACTGTGCCCGACGAGTTGTAGTGGCTCGTATCCGAATAGTTGTTCCGCTTGGGAATTAATCATTACTATCTTCCCTTTGGCATTTACTAGCAAAAGCGCATCCGGAGCTTGGTCGAATAGCTGTTGCATCAAGCCTCTCGGAACCTCTTGCTCACGGATTTCAGCCTGATTGATTGGCAATGAGTCCATCATTCCTTCCTAAGTTGTCTAGCGAATTGGGAATATTCAATCCCTCCGGTACACACCGTCGTTGACGTTTCGGCTCGATTGCTTTCCTTTGATACCAGCTTCTCTGATATCAGACATCGCGCCAAAATTGTGTGAACCGATCTGTCTGTACACTAATAATCCCAATTGTGGCTTGTGTTGGAAGAATAGGCAGTGTTTCCGGAGCCTATCCGTCTCTTGAATCCAACGACACCGAGTGAGAAACCCGGTGTCGAGGCAGTTGCCAACGGACAATCGAAGTGATTACTACACTACCTAATCGTTGTCTTTGCCGGCGATTCGTTCGATGTCTGATGCGACACGGTCGAACTCATTGTAGAGATGTCTGGCTTCCTTATCGTTGAGGTTGCCATTTTCGCTGTAAATTGCTTGCTCATTGCCTAGAGATTCCAGCTTTGCTCTCAACTTCGATGCTTGCGACTCACTCATTCGCCCTTGCAGTAGGTCTTTGAGCACTCTTCCTTCTAGGTCAGCGCGGCGAACGGATAGATCGTCGAGCTGAAGTACTTGACCGCTAGAGACGGTGAAGCGTGAGCCGGAGATAATCGGTACATATTCGGAAGGCGTTGTCTTTACAATGGTTCTATATTGATCACCAATTAGATCCAAGTCTTGAGCGAACATTACCGCTCTTGAATACGAGATCGTTGAGTTTGATTCTCGATCGATTCGACTGAGCTCACGCTTCATCGCCTCGGCTTTGTTACCAGTAATTTCACCACGATCGCAGGCCTGATCAATCTGTTCGGCGAGGCTCTTACGGCGCCCTGCCAGAGTCGTGACCAGGACTTCAGGAGAAGCGGTGCGGAAATACACAACGTTTGAAGGTGTCGTGACGATAGATGCAGATGGCTCAGTAGTTGTTGTTACCGTCTTCGACGTCGTCACTGAAGAACTATTCGGTCCTGATGAGTCACCACCATATGTGGTTGTGGTGGTCGTAGTACTCTCATCTGCGTTGGCAGGCAGACTGGCGAGTGAGAGGAACGCTGCCATAGCCACTGAGATTCGGATTGTATTGTTAATTAGCATAAAACTCCTTCGAAGGCTTTACTCCTTCAAGTGTGAATAAAAATTTGGCATATCGCGGTATCAAATATGATGCCCCGGCGACCAATTGTTTGGCAATGAATCCAACGTTTGGTTCTAAGCGCTTCAGGGACAGGTGTTGGCGTTGAGCGTATGGGCGCGGGGGCACCATTTTGTCCTAAAATAACCTGTCGCGCCAGTCACCTTGTATGCAGACCTGGCAAACCTTTTGCTGGAGGGCCTGTTGGCGGGCCCGTGTTACGGCCGGTTGAACTGATCCGCATTCTGTTCTAGGCTTCTCTTCGACTATTGTCGTGTGTATCAAACTGTTGTTTTTGCTGTTGTTGTGTATCGGGCTGCCTTCGTTCGTCGACGGACTGCTGAATACTTTGATTACCGGTGTTGTTCATCATAAACAGAGCACCGGCTGCCAGTCCGACTGTCGCGATTGCCACAACCACCGGCATCAGATCTCCTGAGCTGCCGCGTTCGACGACCAGTGATTCGCCTTCTGTTGTCGTCTTGGTTTGTTTGTTTATACATTCTCTCTGCTTGTCCTATTTGTAATTGTCATTGCCGGCAAAAGCGTTCCTACTTTGTGAGACTACTGCCGGTGCACCTCTTTGTGTATTTAGATGCGTGAGCATTTATAGTTCTACAAAGATTGCCCAAGGCTGTCGGCTTAGTTAATTGATGTTCTAAATACTCTTAAGGAATTCGTCGATGTTCTTTTCCGCTTCTTCCTTAGTATGTCCGTATTGTTTTTGCAGCCTACCTGCCAGCTCCTCCCGTTTGCCATCGATCTGCTTGAAGTCATCGTCAGTGAGCTTTCCCCACTTTGATTTAAGCTGCCCGGAAACCATCGTCCAATTGCCTTTGATCTCATCCCAGTTCATTGATTGCTCCTTTGGCGTTGACCTAACAATTGGGCAACGTTCTGCTTCTCTCAGTATCCGGTCAACGTGTTAAAACTGAGTGAACATATTCAGGAGTCGTCTTCCGCTGCAACACAAAACATCTCGAAAAGACTGCTCTCTTTCAACCTGTTTCATGTCATTTCACTCAGTTTTAACGAGCACCGAATCATACTTGGAGTATGTACAGGTTTGCTTGGCACAGAGATGCTGAAGCTGCCATTGCAGGCTGTGGATCGCTGCATATCAAAACCACGGCATTGATGTAACAGGAGATTTGATCATGCATTTCGATAAATTCAAGAGCAAATGGCGACGCGTTCTGAGCAAGTTGAAAGCTCTAAGTGAGAGGGCTCGAGACAACATCGTGAACAATGGCCAACCTGCCAAAGTTCTATTTGCCGTCATGATAGCTATGCTTTCGGCTCAGAGTATCGCTGCGGCCAAAAATGAGGACAGACAAGAACGGAAAGGTGAAAGACAAGCGGAGCGAGCACAGCAAAAGAGCAACAATCAAGCTGTACGAGAAGTAAAGCAAGACAATCGGAGAGCTGCCCGTGATAGTCAGCAAGACAATCGCCAATGGAACAAGCAGGCACAAGCGCAGAACAAGGCTACCCAGCAGGCGCAGTTTCGAGCCAACGTCGATGCCGCGCACAATCGAGCCACTGCCGATGCCGCGCAGAATCGAGCTGTAAATAAGGCGCAAAACCGAGCCGCTCAGAATCGAGCCGAAGAGCGTCGTGATGATCGGGCTGCTCAGAATCGAGCCGAAGAGCGTCGTGATGATCGGGCCGCTCAGAATCGAGCTGATGATCGTCGTGATGATCGGGCTGCTCGAAATCGAGCCGATGATCGTCGTGATGATCGGGCTGCTCAGAATCGAGCCGGTGATCGTCGTGATGATTGGGCCGCTCAAAATCGAGCAGGCGACCGTCGCGACGACCGCAGAGCGCAAAATAATTTCAAGCGTTGGGATAACGGACTGGACAACCGCCGGCGATATCAAACGTATCGAAAGTATCGCAACAATTGGAATGAGCAGAGGACATATTTAAACGCGAATCTCTCCAGGTTCAATCAGCTAGCCAATCTTAACCAGATGCAGCAACAACAACTCGACAATCAAATGCGAGAAGCCTTTCTTTCGTATCACCACAATAATTGGAATGGATCCTACAACTGGAGCAATTATTCCGAGCCTCAATTCCTCGATTATCTGCAAACGCGCAAACCATCCTTGCTCCAAAACATCCTCTCCTACATGGGCTTAGGCGGCAATGACGATTACTTGTATTCATCAGACTGGAACAATGAGCGTTCACAGCTCTCGCGCAATATGGCTAACATTCACCAACTTGCCGTAGAGGGCCGGATTACGAGTGCTCAGGAGCGTCAACTGTTAGATCAGATGAGACCGGAGTTTATGGCTTACAAAAACAACAATTGGGATGGAACTACTAGCTGGTCACAATACTCTGAACCCGGCTTCGTGGACTATCTCAACAACAAGCAACCGTCCATTCTTACGACGGTTCGTGACTATTTGATCAGGTAGGAACTAACTCAATTCTCTTGATCAGCTACAAAAAAGACCTTCGCAGTTTTGCGAAGGTCTTTTTGCAGCAACACCGAGACCGCGTTGCAGTTACTGATATTATCGACGTTTCTGAAAAGGACAAACAGGCTCACCATTGACTGTATAGGTGAGCCTGGACCAGTTGCGAAAATAGTTGATCTCCTCAGTCTGTTGCAGATTCATATTGCGTTGAAGCGCAGTCGATAGCCTTGTCGCTGATCTTTGGAGGTTCGTACGCTTAGATTTCCATGATTCAATCGAGCCATAGCGTCGACTGTAGACATAGTTATGCCTTC
>CAYTDR010000546.1:0-5765 GCA_964436185.1 uncultured Candidatus Obscuribacterales bacterium
ACAGATCTTGTCGTTCTTGGCCAGATCCAAGGCTCACCTCGGCCCAACCAATCATTTCGCGCATCACATAAGGTGCACTGTTCGTTTGACAACTCAACTTTAAAGGCTCGCAGAAGCAGCACTGGTACAACAGAATCGTTGCGCTACTGCACAGGTCTAGGCTCCCTCATACAATGTGCTTCCAAACGTGCTCCGATTGATGAAATGGTTCACCGCTCAGATGTGTGGCATGGGCGCACCTGACGAGGACGGACCCCCGAAACCTATAAGACTCACATGGCTACATTCTCCGCTGTTTTCCAAGTGTACCGGCTGAGCACCCACCGCCGTCAAGCCGTACGGTTTTGTTTTGTCGTATGCAACTTGTTCTTGCCGCCTTGACGGCAGAGCCCAGCCGGTGCCCTCCGGGAGGCAGCGTCGCTGCCAGACCAACTCAAAGGAGGGTAACGATGATGAGTGCACTTGTACACGACTACGGCTTGGAGTTGACTCGCAATAGTAAGGTGGGCTGGGCTTTTAGTCTCTCACGCAGAGAATCTTGCATCAATGCGACTGCTACTTGCACCAAGCTTTGTTATGGCAATGGTGTTCGCTATCAATCTGATGCGCAGCGCCACAAGCGGCTTCGCAATTTCAAGACCTGTCAGTTTCTCTTGGAAAAAGGTGGTCCGGAGTTGCTGGCTCAGAATCTTATCGCTCTTGTAGAACAGGCACGGCCAATGGATTGGCTTGCTGCAGAAGTTTCTGGGACGGCAACCAATCTGCCGTTTACCCTTCGCATAAATGACGTTGGAGATCATTTTTCATGCCAATATGCGCAGGCATGGTTGATCGCGATTAAAGATCAGCCGCAATGCAAGTTCTGGTTCTATACTCGCAGCTTCCTTGAGCCGAGCCTTCTTGCAGTACTTTCAGAGCTTGCCAGTCAGCCGAACTGTCAGGGATTCTTGAGCATCGACAACGACAATTTCGAGCAGGGGTTGCTTGCGTTTGCAGCATATCCAGGTGTCTGGAAGCTGGCGCTCATGCAGGTCGAGCAGGATCTGTTGTCTGCCGAGCTCATACCAGCGATTCAGGAGCGCGTGAAGCATGGAGAGATCATCAACTTCCCCTATCACCGGGCCGGGCGGCATGTGAAGCCGCTTAAACTGGAGCCTCTGACCAATTGTCCGCAGATAACTACAAATGCGTATCCTCTTGAGACCAGTCGGTTGCTTCCTAAACCCTGTCAGTCTTGCAGTCTGTGTTTGCCCGATTAAGCTCCCTGTCTCCTTGAGTGCAGTCGCCCTTGGCTCTACTTTTCGCCTTCTAAGTGTAAGGGGGTGGCGCCACCCCGTGTCAAGCATGAGCACTGAGTTGTGGATTTTCTAGTGTGACTCTTCGCTTGACACGGCGAGCCTCCCCCTTTCCCCCATAAGTGGCGAAAAGCCGTAGAAACAAGGGAGATTAACGCCATGAAAAAGAAAGTACTGGTAGCAATACCTGAGCGTCTGCTCGATCAAATAGACCTGCTTGCTGAGTTTCGATCGCAGACGCGCTCAGAGCTAATCCGCGAGGCATGCCGCATTTATCTGGAGAACAGTCAGGCTTTCTCGCCGGCTCGTCCAGCCATATCTCTTATTCATCCGCCTCTACGCAAGGAGGAAGCTGTCGCCCACTAGCTAAAACCTTCTGTTGCAACCCTAGCCGGGATGAGCCTTTGCGCCGTCCCGGCATTTTTATAAGGAGCGGAATATGAATACAAAAACACTGAAGAAACATCTCAAGTACAAGATTCCTCAGATCAAGCTGGCTATTCTGCGTGAACCTACAGCTGAGCCTCTGCCTGTGATTCGGACGCCGGATGATCTAGAGCAATACCTCGAGCCCATGAAATATCTACCAGAAGAGAACTTCGTCAGTCTACATCTTGATGCAAAAAACAGTGTCATAGGGTTTCACGTTTCAAGCCATGGAACGCTCTCGGCAAGCCTCGTTCACCCTAGAGAGGTTTTCAAGGCCGCTCTACTCAGCAATGCTCACTGCATCGTTGTCGCGCATAACCATCCTTCGGGATCGCTCGACCCGAGCACGGATGACCTGAATACAACCAGGCAATTGATCGCTGCCGGCAAGCTCTTGGGAGTTGAGATCCTAGATCACGTGATTGTCTCATATCGAGCAATAGCAAGCATCCGCGAGTCACATCCACATTTGTTTCAGGAGTAGCGCCATGAAGATATCGGAATTGATGATCCTTGCAAAAGCGGCTGAATATGCCCTGCCGCAGCTTGAAGAGAAGGTAAGAGTTGAGACAGAGGCAGCCCTTGAGGCTGCCTACCTTGAAGCCCGGAAGCGTCTCAGGGCGCACGATCTCTACAGGGCATGCCGACCGTCGAGGACGGTGCGGCGTGAGACAATCAGGACTCAATTGTCTTTGCAGTATCACAGAGTGCGTCTCACTCGCCATGGACAATGGCATGTACAGACGGCTCCTGGCACAGCCTGGCTCTTGTTTGCCCTCTCTGACCATGACGCTGAGAATCTGCTTGATCCGCCTGGAGTTGCACGATCATCGAAGCAAGCTTGTGGTTGTCGTTACAAGCATTCTGATGCTGCCGGTGTGGTCGCGGCCTGCCAGCTCGGACAGGAGCAGGGTACGGATGAGTCGTGGACTGGGTTCTAGGAGCTGTTAATGAGGAGGCAGCGGTGCTTTTGCTTCTGCCTCTGTCTTCTTCTTTTGACGTCTTGCGATTGCTGGCTCTCTGCATTTGTCTGTCGGCTTTGCTTGAACTGGCTCCAGGACGGGGAAGAAGCTACTAAGCGATAGTCTTGTGAATACTTCTTTCGAACTTCCTCAGGTGGCTTTTTGCCTGATGGCGCGTTGATATGCCTTCGCGTCCTTACTGGCTGCATCACGGTTTCTGTATTGTCCCAGCAATCTGTGTCTCTTTGTGAGCAATTCTCTTTCTTGCTTTGGCTCTTTTATGCTCTAGTCCAACCTGGTCTATATTTGCAAAACCCTTGTGCTGTGGCTTTTGTTCTGGTGCCTTTGTTTGTCTTTTCCTGTTCTCTGGAAAGGCACCTCCGTGCTGTTTTAACGGTGCTCACACTAGCACAACTTTTCGTGAGCGCAAGGATTCCCCTACGGGCGCTAACGCGTCCTTGCGCTTGCGAAAAGCGCTTCGCGGTCTGCGACTTGTGCGGGACTTTAGGCACCTAAAACGCACCGGAGGTGCCAACCATGAACAATCAATTGACCATCATAGGCAGAGTCGGACAAGATCCTCGCGCTGTCAGTTTTGCTGATACCGGCAACAAGGTTGTGAAGTTCAGCCTTGGAGTCACTGAATACTCAAACAAGAGAGATGAGGAGAAAACCCTCTGGATAGACGTAGATTGCTGGAATGGATTAGGTGATAGGGTACTTCAGAACATCACTAAAGGCCGCGAAGTCCTCCTCACCGGGCGACTGGCCATCAACACCTTCACCAAGGAAGTTGACGGAAAGACCATTGAGGTACACAAGCCAATCCTCAAGCTATCCAGTTTCCATCTCTGTGGCCCTAAGCCAGGAAAAACTGATAAGGCTTCTTCCGATGATCAATACAGCAATCGCAAGAGTGCCTGATTATACTAAGACAGAGGCAGGAGTAAAACTCTTGTCTCTGTCTTTCTTTTTTCGTCTCTTTCTGTCGCCATTGTCTGCCTTGGACGGAGGCGAACTTGCCCCGGAGTCGTCCTTTGCCGCGCTGCTCTCTCCTTGTCCGACTGCCCTTGCTTTCCTGCCTGGCACAAGCCTACCGCTTGCACCCGCCGTCAACCTCACATGGGCAAAAGTCAGCCGGTGACGAAGTTGACGGCGGGGCCCTGCTTGCGCGGTATTCAGGCAGTGCTGCAGGGCTGGCGGGCAGCGCGATGGGAGGGGTGGTTTTTGCTGCCAGTCGCTGGCGGTCGGCACGCTTTGCGCGTGGCTACAAAGCACGGTATTTGGCAGGAACTATGTTGTTCTGCCTTCTCCACCTCCACGGAAAGGTCTACCCCGGTGGGCCAATCCGCTGGTTATGGCCGATTCTGCAGCAGTTGCGAGAGATAGGCTGAGCGCCAGGAGCTGTAATCTGATGAGGCCCAGCCCCGGAACTGCAACCAGACGCTGATACCATCGATGATGGCTTCATGTCTGAACTGGGCTTTCTCAGAACTCGAATAAAGCTGGCTGGACTCACTCCAGAAACTGTCAGCAAACTTCTCCAGTCTGTCATATGGAACCATAGCCCGATCGAGACCTATCTCAGTGAGCGAATCGCGCGAGGCCTCGTCTGTTGCCTCAGGCTGATTTCGACAGGCTTGCTGGTATTTGTCCCAGCCACCACCCTGCGTCTCGAAATATGTACCCAAGCTGCAAATCCATTCCGCCTTGGTTCGCTCGTTGATGTCCTTATAGGCAGAGGTGTATTTGGTTGCATGTCCATCGGCGTAGTAGCCAAGTTCACCTTCTGATTCTGAGCTCAATCGGCAGCTTTGTATCATCGGGTCGCACCTTAGAGCTAGCATGAGTTTGTCAGCCAGACTGGTCGGTACTTGTGGAATCGGAATGCTAGATGCAGTCGAAACGTGGATATTTTGCGCAGTAACTCGTGAAGACAGGCCTGTCGACGCAGCAAAACATACAATAGCCACGCCTCCCAGTCCGGCTATCAAAACTGACTTGCGTAGATTTCTTGACGTTACTTTCTCTTTCATTGATTCTCTCCTTGTTTGTCATCATATGTGGTATCGGAATCTTAAGCAGTTAAACATTGGTCTGGGCGAACTTGGTCATCTCTTCAATCGGAGATCAACATCAAATACACGACGTTGGCTGTAATCAAAAAGCGATGAGGAAAACACTAATCGTTCAACATCGGCAAAAATTCCACCCGCAACTAGATCAGCTACGTGATCCGCATCTGGTAGCCCACGAACCTAGCGCAGCTTGCACCGCTTGAAAGGCGCCGACTGCCAATCGGCTATAATTAACTAGAGAAAACTACAGCGCCTGCCAAGCGCTAAACGTAGTTTAGCAGGATAAAGAGCGGCGGCTCGCCGCTCGAAACCCTTGCTACACAAGCGATAAAAGCGAGTCTACATTTCTTGTCTGCACCTGAAAGCGAGGCTACCAGCTCGAAACATCCGTCAGCCCTGTGTCTATTCGGTGGCTTCCTTGGTCGGCTCCGACGATATGTAAGTGCGGACATCGTCGGATTCTTGCAACCTGTTTTTGAGATTCTTGATCGCCCAGCTCCTTGCATGTTGAATGTCTGAGTTGCGTGTCTCTTTGTTCATGCGTGAATAGAGGAGCGAGACAATGATTCCTGTATCAATGTTTCCGCGCACTAACAGCGCTGCCAGTCGGTTCTCCATTCTTCGTATACGTGATTCGAGCAATGACTCGCGAGCGTCTGCCTCACCGCGGTCGAGCTGATCGAGGAAGTAGCAGATGGCGTCTCTGGCAAGTTGCGCTGTAGTCAGACCCTTTGAATAGGCGAGCCTGTGGAAGCGCTCATAATCGTGAGGGGCCAGTCTAGTTTGTACTTTCGGACCTTGTGGTTGTCTTGGCATGGTGTTCTCCTTATTCTTGTCTTGCTTAGCCTAGTTGCGCCGGCGACTCTTGCGAGGTTGGCTCGAGGACTGTCTTCCTTGCCCCTCGTGGGTTCTGAGATGCTCGTAAATAGTCTTGGTGGTATCAAGAACAATCTCGTTGGCAAAGATGCTTAGCTGTCTTTGTGTCTCCCAGAAATTCAAGC
>CAYTDR010000547.1:0-5762 GCA_964436185.1 uncultured Candidatus Obscuribacterales bacterium
GGGCACTCTGTTTAATGAAAGTTTGCAACTCCACGACACTGGGTGGCTTTGTTGAAGCGATTTGCATGGAACCTAACTCTCGACTGGAGACTTATACATCCGATGCGTCAGCCATTAGTTTAGCTTGTTCTAATGCTGTGCCATCTGATTGGATAGTCTTGCGCGTGTTGACGACATATTTGCGTCCCTTCCAGTTTACCTGCTCGCCGAAGAGCACCAGATATGCTGCATGCAAGTACAGGACTGAAATTGCGATGGCTCCGAAGGGCAGTAAGAAGAAGTGTTTCCAGCTAACACCCTTGTGATGCTCGCCGGTGGTTCTATACCAGACGAAGAGCAAGACATATTGGGCCAGGCTCAAGGAGGTAATTCGCAACAGGCTGCTCGTAACCATGTCTTGTTGGATCCACTCAGACAAAACCCAGGCCAATTCGAAGAAAGGCAGCAACACTGTCGCGTTCATCATGAGCAAGATGAGAAGAAGATTACCTACCTTGCTGTCGATCAACGAATAAAGGTTCTTGGTCCAACCCTGCCAGAGACTCTTGAGGTCAGTGTACATGCGCACGCTGTATAAGGTTTTACCATCAGCGACTGCTACCTTATATCCCTTTTCTTTGAAAACGCGGGCGATGGCGTGGTCTTCGACGATCTCGTCTCTAACGCTCTGGTGTCCGCCGGCAGCATGATAAGAGCTGCCGCGACAAATGATGTACTGGCCATAGGCGTATGCGCGTTTTGCATCTGGGTCATTGACCGTGTGAAACGGGTCGCCCAGCAAGAACGAGCTTAATAGAAGCGGCATGATTAGCCGCTCGGGAAAGCTGCCCAGCTCCTGCATAGGAATAAAGGAGAGGAGATCGTTTTTATTCTCGATACCATAGCTGACGCCATCACGAATAGAGTTTGGATGGTGATAAGTGTCTGCGTCAGTGAAAACATACCAGTCGCCGGATGCGTAACCGACAGCATGGGCAAGGGCATTGCATTTGCCTATCCATCCGGGAGGCGCATCCTTGCCTTGCACAAACTTGATCCGGCTGTCTTGTCGGGCATAGCTAGCGATGATATCGCCGGTTCGATCTGTCGAACGATCGTCGATGATGATGAGCTCAAAATTAGGATAGTCTTGCGCCAGCAGAGATTCTATACAACGACCTATCTTCGTCTCTTCGTTGCGAGCAGGGACGAGCACTGAGACGAGCGGCAGTTCCTTTTCGTCCAGCTTGCTCTTGTCTACCGTCTTCATAAAGTGATAGAACGCGCAGGTCAGCCCGAAGAGCCCGAGAATCAAGAACGTGCTGACCATGTAGATACTAAGTGTTATCACCGTGCACCACCATACTCATAGAAGCCTTTGCCCGTTTTACGTCCAAGGTGTCCGGCCGACACCAATTGACGCAGAAGGGGACAGGGTCTGTATTTGGGATCGCCAAACCCTGCTTGGAGAGTCTCCATTATATTCAGGACAATATCGAGTCCGACGAAATCAGCCAGCGCCAGCGGTCCCATTGGATGGTTATATCCAAGCGACATACCCTGGTCGATCTCTTCGGCAGTTGATAAACCTTCCATAAGCCCGAAGGCTGCCTCGTTGATCAAGACCATGCCGAGGCGAGTAGTAATGAAACCCGGGAAATCTCTTGACTGAATTACTGTTTTGCCAAGCTGTCCGCCAAACTCCCGAATTTTCTTAACCGTGGAGTCAGACGTGTCCATCCCCGGAATTATCTCGAGCAACTTCATGACATGCGCTGGTGAGAAGAAGTGCATGCCTACGAACTGCTTGGAACGTTTGGTCGAAGACGCGAGAGAGGTTATAGGCAGTGAAGATGTGTTGGAGGCAAAGATCGCCTGACTGGGAGAAACGGCGTCCAGCTTTTGAAAAAGCTCTCGTTTCAACTCGAGGTTCTCGACGATCGCTTCTATAACTAGATCGCAGTCACCTGCGGATTCTACTTCTGTCGTAGTGATGATACGTCTCTTAGCTTGGTCGAGCTCATCTTGTGTGAGCACGCCCTTCTCGACTGACTTTTCGCCGAACTTGTCAATCTGGTCTGTGGCAGCTTTGAGCGCTTCTTGCGATATGTCATATAGTCTGACTGAGGCGGGCGTTCTAGATGCGATTAAGTAAGCAATTGCCCTGCCCATAAAACCGCTGCCAGCCATGAAGACCTTGTTAAAGGTTGGAGCTGTTGACATGCCGATGTCCTGAATGTTTGCTTGCCAGTTTAGTACAAGGAGTTATCCTATCATCCTGGCAATTGAGAGAAGCTGTTGAAAACGGGCTCAAATGCCGAACGTACGGCGAATATTGCAAGCAAAAATGATTTTTTTCTGTTTTCTAATTCCTTTTTATGGCAGTGCTGATAGCGTTTGGTGTGTCGCTGAGGCGGACGTATATATTGGAAGTGATACCGAATTTACTGATGGGGCCTGTTCATGTTCAAAAAAATTCTTATTGCTAATCGAGGCGAGATTGCATGCAGAGTGATTCACAGCTGTCGCGAGCTTGACATCGTTCCCGTGGCAATCTTTTCGGAGCCTGATAAGGACGGACTCCATGTAAGATCGGCTGGAGAAGCCTACAGGCTCGAAGGGCAACCGACTCGGGTTTATCTGGACATCCCTCAGATACTGGACATCGCGCGCAAAGCAGGCGTGGATGCCATTCATCCTGGCTACGGTTTCCTGAGCGAAAACAGTTCATTTGCTCGAGCATGTGCCGAGGCAGGAATCGTATTTATAGGTCCGGATGCAAACGTTATAGAACGGATGGGTTCGAAGGTAGAATCACGTCGGGCCATGCGCGAAGCGGGTGTACCGGTGGTGCCTGGTACCACTGACCCAGTTACCGAGCCCGATGAAGTGAAACGTCTGGCGGCTGAATTCGGATATCCGATCGCCATCAAAGCTAGTGCCGGCGGTGGCGGTCGAGGCTTGCGCGTCGTGCGTCGAGATGAAGATGTGGAGGCGGCACTGGCAGGCGCAAAGCGAGAAGGCGAGAGTTATTTCGGCTCCGGCGAAGTTTATGTCGAGAAGTATCTCGATCGACCGCGACATATTGAAGTACAGGTCATCGGCGATAAGCACGGCAATGTGATTCATTTATTCGAGCGCGATTGCTCGACACAACGACGTCATCAAAAATTGATTGAAGAAACACCTGCCGCCAACCTCGACGCTAAGCTGAAGGCGCGCCTACTCGAGTCGGCTGCTTCCGGTGCTCGCGCTCTCAAATATTCGTCGGCGGGAACGATGGAATTTCTTGTTGCTGGTGATCAGTTCTATTTCCTTGAAATGAACACACGCGTTCAGGTCGAGCATCCGATCTCTGAAATGACAACCGGCGTGGATATCGTCAGAGAACAGATCAAAGTAGCTGCCGGTGAGATTCTCTCGATTGCGCAAGATGACGTAGTGCAGAACGGTCATGCAATTGAATTCAGAATCAACGCTGAGAATCCTGACAAAAACTTTCTTCCCAATCCCGGCACTCTGACGGAATACAAAGAACCGCATATGCCCTGGACAAGAATCGATAGCGCCTGTTATCCAGGCTATACCGTGTTGCCGTTGTACGATTCTTTGCTGGCCAAACTGATCGTCTGGGGACGGACCAGAGAAGACGCAATCAGCAGATCTCGCCTTGCTCTGCGCGATTTCATCGTCAAAGGAGTGGCGACGACAATCCCATTCCATCAGGCGATGCTGGCTGACGAACAGTTTAACCTTGGCAATACGTACACTGCATATGTGGAAGCTGAGTTCATGAAGACGTGGGCCGAGAAGAAGGCAGCTATCGCCGGTGGTGGCGCCGATGCAGCCCTTAACGGCGACGGCGGGAAAGAACTTCAACCTTCCGGAAATGGGAAGGGCACTCATGCCATTGAGCGTGGTGATTCAAAAAACTTCGAGGTGGAAGTCAATCAGCGAGTTTATCGCGTTGCGGTGACGGAACTTCGTGACCCGGTTACTGATGCCGTCAAAGAAACCGTCTCGCGCCAGTCATCCGCGAGCAAGGCTCAGCCTGCTAGGGCTCGCAGCTCCAGCCGGCAAGTCGGCAAGCCTGGTGGACAGTCCCCTGGCGAAGTTAGAGCGACCATGCATGGATTGGTGAAGGAGATTCTTGTTGGTGAGGGCGTTAAAGTTGCGTCCGGACAAAAGCTGATTGTCTTCGAAGCCATGAAGATGGAGTCGGATATAGTGGCAGGAAAGGATGGCACTATCACTAGTGTCAAGGTAAAAGCCGGCGAAACTGTTGACGACAACAGCCTGCTTCTCACCATCGGTGACTAGCTGATTGTTACTGCTTTAGTGGCTGGCTCTGTTTTTGGTGCTTCGGCATGAGCGATGTTTCTTTTGCTCTGGTGCTGGGATTGATGAGCTTTGTGCCACTCCATCTAGTGCGACGAAACTAAGTGCGCTTCGCCCGACGCGGTTTGCTAGCTCGAATAGGTGAAAAATGTCTGACATAGATTTCCGAATTGGCAACGGATTTGACCTGCACAGGTTGGTGGAAGGAATTCCGCTCATTTTGGGTGGAGTTCGCATCGATGCGCCTTTCGGTTCGCTAGGACATTCCGATGGTGACGTCATAACGCACGCAGTTATTGACGCCATCCTTGGTGCTGCGGCACTGGGAGATATTGGTGTGCACTTCCCGCCATCAGATGAATCCCTCAAAGGTGCAGACAGCATAAAAATGCTTGAGCAATCGATGGAGAAGGTCGCTGAAAGTGGATTTTGCATCGTCAATGTAGACATAACTGTGGTGCTGGAGAAGCCGAAACTTTCGCATCTCTATCCTGAGATGAGGGAAAATCTGGCGGCCGCGCTTTTAGTCGATTCGAGTCGAGTGAGTATAAAAGCTAAGACCGCGGAGAAGCTTGGTCCGATTGGTGAGAGCAAAGCCGTGGCGGCATACGCGGTGGCGCTTGTGCGAGCTTCAGCAGACGGAAGTCGCTCCTAGCGACCTTTTGAATTTCGCGGAACACCACCCGATCCCCTTGTGTTTGGATTTCGCCTGCACGACAATCAGCCAGACCAGGTCTATGACCAAATGATGGTTCGATAGAATCGTTCACAATTGCATTGGTCGATTAATTGACTCGAAATCATCCTGAGATCTAGGAAAAACCCGTAGAATTGTCTACTACCGTGCGTGAATCGTGGCATTGGTGGAGGGGGGCGACACGAATCGCGAACCGGTGCGTCTTTGAATTGGTGCCAAGCATCAGAACTAGCGGACTGCGCGGCGCAATTCAAGAATCCGGGCCGCGGATGCCTTGTTGATGTGCCTTCGTTAAAGGGAGTAGATGTGCCTTCTGCTGGATTGCCCGCAAATTTAAATGACAGTGCAGCGCAACCTAACTGGCGTAGTCGGGCGTCCTTGCCCTCTCGCCATATAGCAAAGCGGTTCTTAGTGGTTGTTACATCCATGCTACTGCTCTTTCAGAGCGCTGAAGCAATTGAGATTGCAGCCCCTGCAGTAGCTTCAAACAAAGATAAGGAGGTACTGCGGAGCTGTCTAGAAGCTATAGAGAAAGCTCCGGAGCCGTCCAAGTCCGACCCTCGCAAGATAGTTCTTATGCGTAAGCTTGGAGCCGCCTATGAGAAGTTGGGTGACGTCAAGAACGCGGAAGTTAGTTTCAAAAGCGCGCTAGAAATGGCGGACAAAGTTAAGGAAATTGATCAGCTCTCCGTCATTAACAGTTTGGATGCGCTAGTAAATTTCTACTTTCGTCAGAAGCGTTTTTCTG
>CAYTDR010000548.1:0-5757 GCA_964436185.1 uncultured Candidatus Obscuribacterales bacterium
GGAAGAACAAGCCACTACAGGCAATACTAAAACGGAAAATTCAAAAGAGAGGGATAAAAAGAACAACAAACACAGCGTAATTGCGGCAGTGGTTATTATGGTTATTTTCGTTCTGGGAGCCGCTTTTTTTAGCCATTATTTCTCAGACAAAAAAACTAGAGTATTAAAACTTCAACCCCAATCTTTACCGTTCCTCAACAGCCAAGAATCGGAGTTGGAGGGAAAGCAACTCAATACCTGGCTAGACAGCAGAATGCAAGCGCAACACAAAGCGGCGAGCAAGGGGTTCGTCCATATGCGCTACTACTTCTGGACCGATCAAAGTGTAGCAAACAAGACACCATCGGACAAAATCTTCGCGATCGATCTTGGCGACAGTTCGGTCACCGATAAGGTCCTTCCTTCTCTCACTCGTTGGTCCAAGCTCAACAGACTCGAGCTGACAGGTACAAAGGTGATTAACCTGACAGGAATTGACCAGTTGAAGAAACTGGAACGTCTTGAAATAAACCGAACCGACGTTACCAACCAGTCGCTGGAGCGATTGAAGTCTCTCCCTCGGCTCAATTTTCTTTCGCTAGCCGACGACCGCCGCCTCACCGTCGACGCGCTCGAGCACATCCGGGGTTTGAAAAATCTAGCCTATTTGGATTTGACTAATACAGCGATTTACGGTCCGAAGTTGGTTCGACTAAGAGACCTGAAAAATCTTTCAACCCTGCTCCTAAGCAATACCGGCGTCACATCCGGAGACCTGGAAGAATTGCTAAAACCGCCATCCAGTCTGCAACAAGTCGACGTAGCCAATTGTCCTAACCTGCCCAAGCCTGAACTGATTGCTCTGCAAGCCGCAATTCCTGCGGTGGCATTTTCTCCAGTTTATCCAAGCATCCTTTCAATACATGAACACGCAGGAAGCGAAGCCCTGCAACTAATGAAGTACCCACAGGCAGAAGCGTCCTTCCGGAAATGTTTGGAGATTTCTCTTGCCGCCTGGGGCCCCGACGCGAAAGAGACGCAACGCTTTTACTATCCCTACGGTACTTCGGCCTTTCACGCCCATCATCCGGCGATAGCCAGAGAGTATATTGAGAAGGCACTGCAGATCCAGAGAGAGAAGCACGAACAGCCAGAAACGTTGATTCCCTTTTTGGATATTCTGGGCAGCACCTACATGACGGAAAAAAACGGGTCTGCCAAATCACTGAATGCCATGCTCGAAGCAATTCAAATAATCGAGAAGTCGAAACAATACGATGAAAAAACTATCTTTGAAAGGTATTTTTCGTTCGGCTCCACTCTCGGAGAGGTTGGTCAGCGAGTGAAGAGTATCGATTACCTGGAAAGAGCGTTGGGCATAGGCAAGAAACTCTACGGATTGCATAATATTCGAACTGCAAATGTGCTTACTCAACTAGGTCAACAATACCGGCTTTCAAATCGCCGGGAAGAAGCGATTACCCATTACAACGCGGCCCTGAAGATACTCGAAGAGCAAGAGCATAAAGATGCCTTGATGAAAGCGATTTTAAAGACTACGTGTTATCTGGGACTGTCGCAGACTAGAATGGACCTCGGTGACAGAACAGGGGCACTGGTGCAGCACGAAAAGGCCATGCAGATAGCCACAAAATCAAAAAACAAGCCCCTGATTGAGATGGTCGTGAATTATCGAAAGGACCTTTCTATCCAAGCTCAGCAAAGGGACCGGCAAACGAAAGCAAAGCAAAGACATCACTGATGATGTAAATCTATGTTTTTGCTTCACACCGACGCGGACTGCTTCCGCTGTTCCAAGGCTTCAGCCATAACCAGACCGATTATGGTCTTAATCCGCACCAGACCGATGGGAATTCGTCTTTTGCTGCCTTCCAACACCGGAATCTGCTTGAGGCTGTGGTCATGCATCAAAGAGACTGCCACTGCCAGTGGTTCGCCAACCGTGATCGCTATCGGATCGCTGATCATGATCTCGGTCACGGGCAAATCCACCTCCGGATCCGCCAGGGCTGCGTTGGCCAATCCTCTTACCAGGTCGGAAACCGTGATTACTCCTACGAGCATATCGTCGCTGTCCACTACGCAGCAGACATCAGCACCGGTGGCTTGCATCTTGGAGATCACATTCTCCACTGAAGAGTCGATGCGAACTGGTTCCATTGGCAGTGCTTCCATCACCGATTGAATATCGACTGTGTCGACTATTTTGCGGACGTCGGGAATGTTCTGCCACATACTTACTCGTCGCTGAGCAGCCTTGGCGATAGCTTCTTTGACTGGAAGGAGAGCCGAGGAAATCTGCGTGAAAACATTGCGCCCCAGCACGGTGCAAACCAGTTCTGTTCGCGCCTTTACACTGTGATTGCGATCGGTGCTGTCCAGCAAGGACGACTCGCCGAAGAAGTCGCCGCTCCCGAGCACGGCTACACAATCCGTCGTTTGATCATCCTTATGGCGAAGAATCTCGACCTCGCCCTTTTCAATAATGTAGAACTCGGTGGCACTCTCACCTCGCCGAAAAACGTAGTCTCCGGCCGCGTAATATGATCGGCCAACGCGCTTAGTTCGGTCGGCACGCAGGTGAGCGAGAGTCCGAGGAAAAATCAAATCGCAAGCCCACTCAATGCCCACTTTCAATCGCTGATCGAAAGATGGCAGCTTCATCAAATAAATCCCACGCCAGAGGAACCAGGCGAACATGCCGGAGATTCGCATGTTAAAAACTTCGGCGACAGCAGAACGTCCTCCGATTGCGCAGAGTTGCCCCTGCATTTGATGCTTGAAAGGTTTGGTCGGCTGACCTTTGACGCAAGCAACAATGTTGTTGGCAACCTGGAACCCTTGCCGTTCGGCAAACTGCGCCACCGGCGGTGACAGTTTGCCATCAAGATTGTTCACTACGGCAGCGCAATCACCGATAGCGAAGACGTTCTCTCTTCCGACTAATCGCATGTCCAGGTCAGTGGCTAAGCGCCCGGCTTTCTTTTCAGCGTTCAAACGATTGATAAGCACATGGGTAGTGGTGCCAATGGTGCACACGACTGTGGCAGCATGCAAGAAGCTGCCATCGCCCAAACGCAAACCTTCAGGAGTAGCCATAGCCGCCTTCGACTCCAGCATCACGGTCACGCCCGCCTGCTCCATCTTCTTTCTGGTGAACTGACGCAGGCCCTCACTGACCTCTGGTAGCAGTTCCGTACGAGAATGGACAATGACCACACGAATATCTTGTTCTGAGATGTTAGAGAAAAACTTCCTGCTGCTCCGTACCAGGTCATTGATCTCTCCGGCAACTTCGACGCCGCTGAAGCCACCACCGACGATGACAAAAGTGAGATACCAGCGCCTTCGCTCCTGATTCTCACAAACCTCAGCCTTCTCCATCTGCTGCATTACATGCGCTTGCAGAGTAAGCGCGTCACCTATTGTCTTGAGCGGAAAAGCGTGCTCGTCCATTCCTGGTACAAGCGAAAGATTTACCGAGTTGCCGCAAGTGAGGACCAGGAAATCGTAATTCATTTCCTTGATCAGCCCATCATCGCTCTCATAGAAGATCACGTTCCTGTCCAGGTCGATGTTTGTGACATCTTCTGTGCGGCACTGCACGCCCGTCAAGAGCTGCCGGAGAGGAGCACCGACATCCTTCGGCTGCACTGAGGCACCGACAACCTCTGCCAATAAAGGGTGAAACACCATGTGGTTCTCATGGTTAAAAACCACGACCTGGAAATCACTCGCGTGCAACTTCTGGCGAAGAGTGCGGGCGCACTTCACTCCGCCGAAACCGCCGCCAATGACTATAATTCGCTTAGCCATCAATCACTTTCAGTCCAAAAGGTTGATTGATTTTACTATGAACTCGGCTTAAGTTGATCTGTTCCATCATTACAATTGGCGTTGACAGGCATCGACTCCATTTCAAGAAATCGAAGGCGGTAGGATGCGCTTCTTAACAAAGCTTGCTTGATTTTATAAACTTTCGGGTAAGCCCCGAATGTTCATATAGCCTGACAATCCTTGAGATTCAAGAGTGCGTGCCGGTTTCTTCCTGCAAACATGAGGAAACTTTTCCTTCGGCCGCCGGTCTGTCTTGTTGATCTGCAATATACTGAGCGGAGTTAATGCTTAAGATTACCAGCGAAGACGAGTAAACAATGAATTCAAAAAAACGCACCGTCGCCTCCGTTTCCCTGATAACTATAGCGACGCTCTCAAGCTCATTGTCAGGTTCAGCCTTTGCCCTTGAAATAGCACAGGGTAATTCGGGTCCTCCGGTAGCACCGTCCATATTCAAGCAGGCAGGACAGAAGTTTCTCGAGAGCGCTCAGAAGAAGGTATTGCAGAATGTAAACACCAGATTACAGTCGCAACCAGGAACACAACAAGGAACGCAGCAGGTGCCCATCGATCCGATGACTGGCGCTCCATCGCTGGTACCAGCTAACACGCGAAGGACGCCGGCTCCCTGTCGCTCATGGACAAATCCCGAGGAGAGCCCAATCGCTTGCCTCCTCTGCATTCATGGACTTGGTTTGCAAAGCAACTCATACGAATTTTTCGGACAAGAGCAATCAAAGCGTGGATTGGCGGTGTATGCCATTGACGTGCGCGGCTTTGGTTCCTGGATGAACGCCAAAGGCAAGTCGAAGGTGAACTTCGATGATTGCCTGACAGATATTAAAGAAGCACTCGAGTCAATTAGAGCTGCCCATCCGGGCCTGCCTGTCTATATCCTGGGAGAGTCCATGGGAGGCGCCATCGCCTTGCGCGCCGCGTCGGTCTATCCGGAGCTTATCGACGGCTTGATCTCGTCGGTACCTGCTGGAGAACGATTCAATCAAGGGAAGACGAGCGCGAAAGTATTTCTCAACCTTCTCACCGGCATGAACCTCGCAAATGTGGGAGGAGACGTTCTCAATCAAGCAACGAAAAATATGAAACTGAAGGATCAATGGAAGAACGATCCATTGTCTCGCCTAAACCTGACACCACAAGAGCTGATCCAGTTTCAGGATTTCATGAACAGCAATCATGATGCGGCGAAGAAACTTCAAGATATGCCGGTTCTATTTGTTCAAGGCAACGGAGATCAGCTAGTAAAGCCGGAAGGTACATGGGAACTCTTCAACACAGTCGCGTCTAAAGACAAGTCTTTCTTCGCTGTGCCCGGCGAACACTTAATTTTCGAAGAGGCACAAACACAAGAGCAAGCTCCTAGAGATCAGAACTTCCGAGTCATTTCGTCTTGGCTGGCGACGAAAGTCGGTCGCAGAAATCGTCATGGACGTGGCATGGGTTACAGAAATCAAGGTTCTACTCAGGGCTTCAATTCAGGTTCCAATCGCATGCCTTTCGTCAACACGCAAGGTCTTGAGGGGCCCGCTCAGTTGATTGAAACCGGACAGTATGCAAATGCGATCGCGCAACTCGAAACAATTCGAGCCCAAAGACCCGATGACTCCAACGTCCTCGGCTTGCTGGGACGGGCCTATTTCGGGAGCGGACAACAGGACAAGGCGAGGCAATTTTTTAGAAACGCGATGCGCGCGCGCCGCGGCGGTGGAGATCAAGCTGTCGCATTGAACTCATACCTGCTGTCCATGACTAACGCCAGTCTGCTCGATAGAAGTCAGACAGGACAACCCGGACTGCTGCAAAACACAAGCCTCCCACTGATGAATTTCGGCAACACCGCCGGTAGTACCGTCTTTTCCTCACCGCTGGCGAAGGGCAAAATCTATGCGTTCTATGCCGACT
>CAYTDR010000549.1:0-5757 GCA_964436185.1 uncultured Candidatus Obscuribacterales bacterium
TGGTCAAACCAGGAAGGTTTTGCCGTTCGATCAACCAGCGCAACGCTGAGCGAACGAGCTAGCACAGCGCAATCCATTAAGTCCGAATTCCTGTTCATTAGTGTAGGTTCTCTACACTAGCGCCTGCAGAGGTTCTAGAATTACTATGCCCGACGTTAAACCGCTATTCGAAAACACAAATTTTATCGAGTCCGAGCCCGAGGCCGATAGTGATGAACCTTTTCATTCGGCTGCGATATCTGAGGTCCAGCAGTCTACTCAGGATGTTCGGTCGACTGCATACTCGAGTATGTCCAAATCCAGCAATGCCGGTACACTCGATTTCCTGGATGGTTTCTGTGTAGACGGGAACGAAGGTGCGGCTGCGGGAAATCAAAGGCAGCTCCTTGACTCTCCCGCATTCCTCAAGGAATTGATCGTCGGGAGACTGGCGGTTGATACAGGAAATTTCGCGAGCGAACAGGTACAAAATTTGTTCTCTCAAATCAGAGATCAGAGAGGGAGTGATGGTAGTTGTTCTGAAGCACTCAATAATGCCAGCGTTAGCGAACGGGCGCCCCAAGCCGCTTCTCGTGATCGAAGCCAGAACGAGAGCAGCGATAAAGCACAGCAATTGAGATCTGATGCGGTCCGTGGACGCAATGGTGAATCGACGCAGAGCCAGAGTACCAGATCTGTTGGTCCCGAAGACAGCACGGACCGCCAGCTCGCTAGAACCAGTCAGCAGGCTGGTGATAGTTCGCAAACTAGAACAAGGAGCGGCGCTGAACAGTCTACGCTGAACAAAGCTGCTCAGCAGGCTGCCGAAGGTTCGCAGAATAGTGCGGATCGGAGCCGCTCTGAAGGGTCTCCACTGGCTAGAGCCGCTCAGCAGGCTGGCGAAAGTTTGCAGGGTAAGTCAGATCGGAGCCGCGCCGAGGAGTCTCCTCAGGCCAGGGCTGCTCGGCTAGCTGGAGTCGGTTCGCCGAGTACATCGGGGCAAGGCCGACCGGGCGGAACAGCGCAGGACAGACCAGCGCAGGGTCAGGTTAAGCCGCCTTCCGATGGTTCGCCCAGGCTCGAGCGCCCCCAGCAGCCTGGTGGAACGGCTGAGAATCCTGGCAGATCAGAGCGTGAAGGAGAAGAACGCAGAGCCCCCGGAGATCGATTGAATCCGGAGCCTGGAGCGCTGGTGGCACCAGTTAATCGGGGACGGACTACTCGTGATTTTCACTTTCAGGATAGTGGGGCAAGTTATACTGCGCGAGATGGCGATACGCTGTCTGCTATAGTTCGCGATGCATTGATTGAACGGCATCGCAACCCTGGGTACACACCTACAGCCGAGGAGATTGCACTTGGGGTGCAACAAGTTGCAAGAAGAAACAACATCTCCTCACCAGACCAGCCACTCCGCAGCGGTCAGCGAATCGAGATTCCCGCCGAGTTGATCAACAGAACGCAGGCCGCTGAACTTCAGCGCCTTGAAGGCAGCGACTTTGTTCATAGTGCCGGTGCAACACCTGAGTTTGCCAGAGAAGTCGATCGTTTAATGGGAGAACTGCCACCAGGCGTACTTCGAATTTTGAGAGATGGCGGATATCGTGTTATTGCTGCTGGAGACATGCGTGATTACGACCCTGCCCTCGCTACCCAAAGACCGCGTGGATGGGGTCCGGGAATGACATGGGCTAATGCTGATGGCTTGCACAATGCAGGCACCAGGCAAGTAATGGTTTCGAATCGAATGCGCGATAGCAATGGTCTATACGTCGAAAGCGGCAGAACCAGAGGTGCTTTGCTGCACGAAGTCGGGCATGCCGTTGATGCTTCATTGGGCAATTTCGTTCGTACTCCGGAGTTCGCTGCTGCCTATGAGAGAGACGCTGCGGCAATGACGCCGGCGCAGAGAACTCAGTTTGAATACCTGCTTCAAGGCTACCCGACTACACGCGAAAATCCGAATTACGCAGGCCGGCAGGAAACATTCGCTGAGGTATTCGGTGCCATCTGTGGCAGTTCTGCCAATGCATCTGAAACGGAAGCAACTCTCAATGCGTTCCCGAATGTACGAGCTCTAATGGAAGCGCGACTTGGCATTCGAAGACCAGCAGCTTCTTAGGACACCTGCGAGCCACCTGCTGAACTACGTAAAAGCTGGAGTTCCACATTCGGTCATTGTCGAGCAACTCAAAGTACCTGAGCGCTCCGTGAAGGAGGTGGCTCTAGTCTACCTGTCCGACAACAACGATCCTGCGAAAAACGATCTTCTAAGTGAGCTCGAGCTAACTGCCTCGCAAATTCCTGAATTGAAACGACGACAGATGCTCGTTCGCGCCGAGGAATTTTGAAGCAAAGCAATGCTTTTAGCCGACGACAAGAATATAAAGGATCCGTCGATTGTAAGCCAGATTACGCGCGGTCTATAAATATTGATTAGTCACTGCGTTCGCGAGAATCAGCCATTCATCTATTTGAACGTCCAACCGCTGATTCCGGCTGCGGAATCTATCTGTCGAAATCATGCTAGGAATCAGATTGAAAGTGGATTCCCGATGAACAAGGCGAGAACGATTTTTGAAAAGTGAGTAGACTCATCGAAATGGGATTTTATTCACCTTCACTGGGTTATTGTTTAAATTGAAATTGATGCCTGATGAAACGTAGATGAACACGGGGCTTTGGCGGAAAGGAGAGCAACAGTGACTGGGAAGTAATTACTCTTTCTGGCTCTCCATCTGGGCTATCCTCTTCTATTATTCAGTTTAAGGAACTATTTATTTGTAAAAGACTGATTTGGTGCGCGTTTTTGAAGTGAGATGAAAATTGATTAATCTAATCGAGAGAACTTCTTTGCTGAATCCCCGTCTTTACAATCATCGGTACTCTAAAGGAGGGAACCATGAAAAGGAAAGTCATTGCGTTAGCAACCCTCGGTCTGGTAGCTACCGGACTAGGTCTAACGACGGGACCTGCGTTTGCGGATTCTACTTCGAACGGACGTTTCGTAAACAAGGCTCAGCGCAGAGCGTACTTCCAGGCAGAAAAACAGAGACAGAGCTCGATCAACCAGTTTCACAATAATCAGTATTTGCTTAACCAGCAAATGCAGACTAATCCATATGTAGGCAATCCATATTGGGGTACAAATCCCTATCTGGGCAACTCATACTATGGTAACAACTCATATTATGGTAATCCCTATGGTGGCTACAATTATCGACCGAACATGGCTGGTAGGCTCCTTGATCTGGTGTTTTAAGCCAACTAAATCGACAAACGCTTTCGATACTTATTTGATGATGAGTTCGTTAGAGCGACTAAGCCGACAGCATAAGGGCGCGTACATCGCTCCTGCCTTCACCGGCGGTGCGTTGGACGTGCCCGTTGTCGATTCCAATGCAGCTTAGTTTTATCCACCACGTTTTGAAGTGATTGAGCGCTTGTAACCCTTACCAGAGCCTGTCAGTTTTATACGGCGGCCCGGTACGCCGAAGTGGAGCCAGCCCAGATGAAGCGGGTAAGAATCCTGTCTCCAGAGGCTATTTAGTTTTAAGGTATGCTTCGTGTAACTGCCGACGCAGAACTCGGAATTATTCGTTTCTAAATCCCATCAAGAATAGTTCGCGCTTTAACTCGAGCATCTTCGGCACACGATCACCAAGCTTGCCGAACCATTCTTTGTGCATCTCCAATTCCTTGAGCCAAACATCTTTGTCGACCACCATGAGATCGTGCCAGGTCTCTTCCGACATCTCCATACCAGTCCAGTCGATATCTTGATACCGGGGCATCCAACCGAGCGGTGATTCAAATGCTGGAACGCGGCTGCGGATGCGATGGAAAATCCACTTCAGTATGCGCATGTTTTCGCTGAACCCAGGCCAAATGAACTTGCCATTGTCATCGGTCAAGAACCAGTTGACACAGAAAACGCGTGGAGGATTGCGTACGGTGTGTCCGATTTTCAGCCAATGTCTAAAATAGTCGCCCATGTGATAACCGCAGAATGGCAGCATCGCCATAGGATCTCGGCGCACCTGGCCAATCGCTCCTGCTGCCGCTGCAGTCGTCTCAGATCCCATAGTTGCTGCCGCATACACTCCAAAATTCCAATTGAATGCCTGGAGAACGAGCGGCTGAGCCTTGCAACGTCTGCCACCAAATATGAAGGCATCGATTTTAACGCCATCCGGATTGTCCCATTCGGGATCAAGTGATGGGCAGTGGATAGCTGCAACGGTAAAACGAGAATTGGCATGAGCTGCCGGTCTTCCACAGTCCGGTGTCCACTCCTGACCTGTCCAATCAATTAGCTTTGCCGGCTTTTCATCCGTCATTCCTTCCCACCACACATCGCCATCGGGTGTGAGTGCGACATTGGTGAACAGGCAATTTGCCTTCAATGTTTCCATTGCATTGAAATTGGTTTTGAGAGATGTTCCCGGAGCAACGCCAAAGTAGCCAGCTTCCGGATTGATGGCGTGGAATGTTCCATCAGAGGCGGGTTTTATCCAGGCGATATCGTCACCGACTGTGGTGATCTTCCAATCTTTGAAATCTTCGGGCGGGATCAGCATGGCAAGGTTGGTCTTGCCACATGCGGATGGGAACGCCGCGAGCACATAGCTCTTTTCTCCTTCAGGCGATTCAATTCCCAGGATGAGCATGTGCTCTGCCAGCCAACCTTCGTCTCGTGCCATGGTCGAGGCAATTCGCAACGCGAAACACTTCTTGCCCAGCAATGCATTGCCGCCATATCCGGAGCCGTAAGACCAAATCTCGCGAGACTCAGGAAAATGAACGATATATTTGGTGTCACGATTGCAGGGCCAGGGCTCGTCCTTTTGTCCGGGAGCTAGTGGCGCACCCACTGAGTGAAGACAGGGAACGAAAGTTCCATCTGCTCCGAGCTGATCGATGACGGCTTTACCCATGCGGGTCATTATCCGCATGTTTACCACCACGTATGGTGAATCAGTAATTTCCACGCCAATGTGTGAAAGTTTAGAACCGATTGGTCCCATGCTAAAAGGAACAACATAGAGTGTGCGACCGCGCATGCAGCCATCAAACAGCTTGGTCAGCTTCTCCTTCATTTCAGCTGGGTCCACCCAATTGTTGTTGGGACCAGCATCGTCTCTTTCTTTGGAGCAAATGAAAGTTCGATCTTCTACCCTTGCCACATCAGAGACATGCGAGCGAGCAAGGAAGCTATTGGGCCGTTTCTCCGGGTTGAGCTTGATTAGCCGACCTTCATCAACCATGTCTTGCAGCATTCGGTCGGATTCTTCCTTCGATCCATCACAGTAATAGACTGCGTCTGGCTTCGTAAGCGCGATTATCTCGGCAATCCAGTCCTTGAGCTTCTGATTTTTGATCTCGTAAGAACCGGTCGTGGGAACTAACAGATTGCCTGAAATTTTCGAATTCATAGGTGCGCACCTTTTAAAGTGGATCTGAAAGGTCAGAGTAACGTCATATCGGGGCAATCGGGAAATTCTGCAGCGTAAACTTAAGTTTCCGGTTCCAAAGCGCCGCTGTTCTGTTGCGATATTGACTGAGTCTCACTTCTGACCTACCCCAGACCCTGAAAATTTCGGTTGCCAAGAATCAATCGTCAGGTTCTTGCACTCTCGAGAGACTGAGACAGGCTAAATTGGGTGCCTTCGCGCACTCTCTCAGGATTGATGGCGACAATCAGTCCTGTGCCCAGATTAATTACCAAATGCGGGTTAAGCTGGTCTGCGGCGTTGTAAATAGTGCGTGGGCCACTCA
>CAYTDR010000550.1:0-5757 GCA_964436185.1 uncultured Candidatus Obscuribacterales bacterium
GCTGCGATTTTGCTAACCGTTCGGGGTGTCTGTTAGAAATTCAGCCATGCCTGCAGGGTACCTCAAGATTTGGGGAAGAAATGGGGACATGGAAAAACTCCGAAATCAGCTCAGGCTGCAGTTCCGGACTATTGATTTTGATATCGGTTTTGCGCTACTCGGCGAAAAGCAGCAGAACTTGCTCGTGCAGTGATGCGTTGGCGCAGGCAAGCACGTCTGCCGGAAAGCTTGTGCCGACCGAATTTCCTCGCCAGTCAGTAATTACTCCGCCGGCGCCTGTAACTAATGGAATCAGCGCAGCCAGATCGTGCAATGCCAATCCTTCTTCGAGTACGATGTCCAGGTCGCCTGAGCAGAGCAATCCATATTGATAGCAATCGCCACCGAAACTGGTGACATGTACGTGCTTTCGCAGCAGGGCAAATCGCTCGATATTCTTTTCCTTAGTGAAGGATGCCGTTACGCTCAGCTTGGCATGCTTCAGCAACTGCGTCGAGCTCGTCCAAATTTTATTGCCGTTTAGGGCAGAATCACTACCTGCAATACCAATATATCGTTCGTCTAAAATTGGCTGATCGAGCACGCCGAGCACGTATGACTCGTTGTACTTCAAGCCGATCAGAGTTCCGAATAACGGTTTTCCGGCAGAGAAGGCGATGGTCCCGTCGACTGGATCGAGAATCCATGTGTAGCCTGAGTCACCATCCTTGGTGCCAAACTCCTCACCAATAATAGTGTCGTTAGGCACTCGTAGAGTGAGGAGTTTTCGCATCACTTCTTCGGCACCACGATCTGCTTGTGTGACGATAGGAGAGGCCGCTTCTTTATACTCCACTGCCAACTCGCGATTGCGAAAGAGAGGTCGAATTACCTTCCTGGCAGCATCAGCGAGCTCGCAGGCCAGTGCGATAGTGTCCTTATCAACGATATGAAATTCTGACATGTAAAATTGCCGTCCGCAGTGCGATACATGCAAGATCGTACTATTTCTGGGACGAAATCGGCGACAGTTGGCTGCAAAATACAGGAACTGGCCACCTTGGAGAACGGTTTATCTATGACCGCTTGCTTGTACTAAAACAGGGAAAAGCGTCGTTTGAACTCATCCGACAACATCGAATTCGTGATCACGCAACTGCCGTAATATATAGAGGAGCCACCGCGTAGATCATGAAATACGCCACCGGCTTCTTCCACAATGATTTTCATTGGAGCCAGATCCCATGGATGCACTCCAATTTCCAAATGAGCTTCCGCCTTCCCTTCGAAGACGTAAGCAAAGCCGAGATAGTCTCCGAATCCGCGCTGCCTGTACGTGTCATCTATTGCCTGACAAAAGGCATCCCAGAGAACGGAATTTTTGATGCGGTTGGGTCCGCCAAAAGTAAACAATGCGGAATCAAGCTCCGAAATCTCGGAGACGTGAATCCGCTCGCCATTTTTAAAGGCGCCTCTATCCCGCTCAGCCCAAAACAAATCGCCTGAGGCCGGATTGTGGATGATACCAAGAACGATATCATCGCCGACCTCAAGGGCTAGGAGAACGGAGAAAATGGGAATGCCGCGCGCAAAGTTGAACGTCCCATCAATCGGGTCGATAATCCAGCGCCTTCGGGGTTGAACTCCAACTTGAGAGCCAACCTTTTCCGGCTCCTCCTCGCCCAATATGCTGTCGTCCGGAAAGCGGGCGGCAATTGCCTCTCGAATCAATCTCTCGACCATTTTGTCAGCCTGGGTTACGGGAGTGTCATCAGATTTCCGAACCATCTCGATAGATTGATCGAAATAACTTATGGCAACTTCACCTACGCGCTCACACAGATCGAGCGCGAAAACCAATTCTGTACTAAAGGTCGATGATAAAGCAGAGCCCTGCATAATTAGTCAGTCTCCGCAGTTTGAAAAAACATCAAGCCATCTCAAAAAACGCGAGAAACTCCCGTCGGCTGGTTTAACCGGCGGGAGCGCAGACACGTAAATCAAGATCAAGTCAAGTACAAGGCCTCTGAAAGATTCAGATTAGAACAGGTACTCGTAAATGGCCCTCGCACCGCGACCGACACCAACGCCGATATCACGAATATCGATGAAGGTTCCTTTGACAAGACGTTCATAAATGAAGCCTTTTTGTCTTTCCGCGTATGCAAGACGCATATCTTGCTCAATGTTTTTGTCTTCAACCAATTTCATGCGTCTTTCGAGATCGGACACACGAGCTTTCAGTTTGTTGAGCTCTCCTCGGAATTCTTCAAGCAATGCTGCGAATTTTTCGAGATCGGCCTTATCGGCTTTCTGGTTTAGTCTTTCGACGATGCATTGCTCGTATTTATAAAGAGCAGCTGCAAGTTCGAAACGTGTTGTTGATTTTTGTCCACGATATGTTCTATCGGGATAACCTACTAAGATGTGGCAGGGATGGTTGACGAGCTCTTTCAACGCATTGTAAGCCCACTCATTACCAACAACATCGGATAATTCGCTGACATTTCCTGCACCTTGTGCATAAGCCGCGGGCACGCTTCCGAAAGTGGTCGCACTTACGGCAACAAGTGCGGTAAGGAAGGTTGCAAACCCCTTTTTCATATAATCACTCCCTTGCTATGACCTAATCTAACGCTGGAATCATAGCCTAAATATTCCAGCCCTTTGTAGAGGTATAACAGGTAATTTTGCACTAGTAGGGAACTATTTCGCAAAAGCAGCTACTGGAGCGACAAACACGCGTATTAAATAACGCTAATCTTTTAACTTACCGTCACCCAAAATATCTCCATTGGATATCTGCAAATCCTTGACTGCCAAAGCTTCATGGCAACCTATCGTCAAGAACTCGCGTCGGTTTTTGTTTAGGCAAATTATCGGACTGAATGTAAAATCGCCGAATCATAGATGGGGCTTGAATTTAGGCGTGCCACTACCGATGGCGGTATATTCGAGCTATATGTGTCGCCGATTCGCCTCGCTCAGATCCAGCTGATGCAACCAAACGTGGTTGTGTCGAAAGCGTGTCGCAAGATTGCTGATAAAGATCAATTCGATTCAGTAGCGAGCGAATCATTGATGTAACCAGTCGTTCGTATTACGTTTCAGAACAGGATTTCCACCAGTCTGCTGATAAGGACTTTTGCTTGTGGCCAGCGTTTCTTACGCAGTCGAATAACCGAACTAAACAGATGCTGAAAGAACTATCTGCAGGATGGTGTCAGGTTTCGTAACGAGGCAACATGCATCGCGAGCGCCCCGGTTTCGTAGCGAGGCGACATGCATCGCTTGCGTTCCGGTTTCGTAACGAGGTGACATACGTTGCTATCGTCCCGATTCAATCGAAGGCTCTGCTGCGCTATGAGTCTCAACGAACTCACTTGGCATATCAGCTTGCTGGTGACGAGAACGTGACCATGACGAAAGCTGTCAGCTCGCGTCCATGAAGATTCGCTCAACATCCGGTGTTCATACATCTGAGGGCGGCATGTGCGGAATGCGCGAAGCTCAAAATTCTTCCTCTTAATAGGAAGGCAAATTTGAGAAACGTTGCCAACCTACCCAGTTGATCAGCAGATCACAGGCGGAGTTCCGTGAAGTAGATCGGAATGTAAGAACTCTGATCCGTTCTTGATAGCGCTATGTGAAATTGAAATTGCCGATTTCAGTGCAATCGTTTTCGAAACGGTACAACCGGCAAATTAGACGCACTATATAGATTGCAGTCCGGGTTATCGGCCCAGCCGTAGGTGACCATCGTGGGAACCTTCACGAGGTCGTTCCAAACAGTTACTGAGTCTCCGTGGATTTTTGCTTCTGCGATCATCAACTGGTTGTCATCACCGGCGATGGCAAATCCTTTAACTACACCTGGTGCTTGTAATCCTGCGTCGGCATCCTTGAAAGTAATTTTGACCTTGTTGCCGACTCGCTCCAAGTTTGCGGCGGTTGGCGCGCGATATGGGTGCGGCTGATTGTACTGGGTCGCCAGGGCAATCTGAGCAAGGCGATGTGCGATCAAGCGCTTGTCGCAAGCGTTGAAATCAGCTTTGGGGTTGTTGCAGGAGTCGATGGCAACTGCCATGTAAGTAAATGGAACCAGCTTTCCTTCTGCCTGGGCATTACGCAACTCCGCCACCAAGCTCTTTTTCGCTGGCACTGGTTTTCGTTCACCGGAAGGTGCCAATTGTACAAAGAGCACTGGCAGCGAATGATCCTTCCATCGGTCTCTCCAATCGGTAACAAGTGCCGAAAACAATTTCGGATATTTGAGAAAGTCCCCGACATTGGAATCTCCCTGATACCAGAGCAAGCCCTTCACGCCAAACGGAATAATCGGAGCGAACATTCCGTTGAATAGAGATGCTGCAGGATAGAGAGTCTTGAATGGTGTTTCGGCGATCGCCTTTTCTTCTTCTCGAGTCGGCTCCGGCTCTACTTTCACTCCTACTGTTTGTATTGGCTTTTTGTTTTTCTGATGCCAGTTTGTCAGCCAATTTTGATAGAAGATGTGATGGTCCTCCGCTTTCGACAGAATAGAACCGCCGTCGTTAAGAGTGGCCAGTCTATCGCCGCTAATCCAGCACTCAATGCGAGAGCTCGAGACTGCGCTGGTAATCACTCCGACCGGAATCCCAAGCGCTTGATGAACTTCCATGGCAAAGCAGGTAGGGACGGCAGCGCATTCCGGCAGCGTTAAGTTGTTGACTACGGTCCATTCGCCTCCGCCGGTCCATAGCGGTTTTTTGCTTACTGACAGAGGAACCCGCATTACGCGGATCTGACCGTCGAAACTCTTAGAGGGAACGTTTTTCACATTAGAGCTTTTGATTGGCACGACCATCGTCGATTGACCGCCGGAGAGCCAGACTTCTCCAACCAACACATCTTGAATTGCGATTTTTTCGTCTTGATCGACGATTACCAGTTCGTACGGACCACCAGCGGGGAGCGCACCCAGCGTAACTTGCCAGTGTCCTTTGGCATCTGCCGTGGCTGCTGCTTGTTTGTCCTTGAGGCGAACGCCGATTATCTCGCCCGGGTCCGTCGAGCCCCAGACCTGAATCGGTTTGTCCCTCTGGACGACCATATGGTCCGAAAATATACCGCTTACTCTCAGTTTTGCTTGAGCTCCCTGGGGAGCTGCAACCGCAATTAGCGTTGCGAAGCTGAGGGCTTTGAGTAAATGCGAAAGTTTATTTGATGACATCGGTATCGAGACTGAAGGGGAAGATTCGCTCCCTGAGACTGCCGGCAGCCCATGGAGAGTTCGAAACATTAGGTTTCATGGTCGACATAGATTCGCTCCCGGGCAAGCGAAAGGCACGCCCTGGGACCGCCGGCGGCTGCTGGCATGGTCGAGAGATAGTTTTTTCACGGTGGACATGAATTGGAGTCCACTGTTGGCATGATAGAAAGGCAAGGTTTCGAGCTGCAAAAGAAATCGCTCTTCGGCTGATGCAGTCGAATAACTCGTAGCGAGCATAACCGCAGCATTTTAGCAATCGTACTTCCTGGGCGGCGCTGTCTTAGGCAAAGACAATCCTAGACTTTACAAAGTTCCGCTCCCCGGCTGTCTCTTTGCCGACGGTTGACCTCTTAGTCAGCTAAGAGCTAGTATCTGAGCGATTCTTCTTTCGCGATTGAAAAAATCTCATGTCGGCGTTTTCTTTCGCCAGTCAAGAATCAAGGGACAATAGCTGAAGATTGGAAAAAAAATTGCTTAAAACTACTTGAATAATCTTGACATCCTGATATTCTTAGTTAATTCCATAC
>CAYTDR010000551.1:0-5755 GCA_964436185.1 uncultured Candidatus Obscuribacterales bacterium
CAACCTAAAAATGGCTCTTGAAAATCCGGACGAGCTGAAGAAGGTCATGCCTGGAATGCCGACACAGGCTCTGGCCGCTATGAAATTCTTCCCCCGCACCGATCAAACTTTGCGTCCAATGGCGAAAGTAATGGCGCAGATGTTGATACAACAAGTCAAGTATGGCAAACAGCCGACCACGGAAGAAGTAACCAAAGCTGTTTCTAACGCCCTCATGGGAAGCGGCGCTTTTCCTGGTATCACACCCGAAGGCGTGAAAGATGCCATGCAGAAAGGTTTTCCTGGCGGGATGCCGGATATGGGAATGCCAGCAGGCGTTCCTGGATTCACACCGGTTTCAGTGCCTGCGACTTCATCTATTTCTGAATCCGCATCCAACCTTCCTCGCGACGTTTACACCGAGTATCAGAAACTGATGGCATCGGGCAAAAATCGTTTGGCAGAGCAAGACAATGAAGAGGCAGAAGAGACTTTCAAGAAAGCTGTGGCACTCGTAGAGCCACACCAGACTGAAGGTCAAGAGTTGTTCTCAGCCCTTCAGCACCTATCTATTGTGCAACTGGAAGAAGAGAATTTCGCTGACGCTGAGCCAGTTTTGAGAAAGTGGTTGAAGATCGGCGAAAGGATCTATTCGCCTGAACATCAGCTTCTCGCTGGAGCATATCTTGGACTTGGACGAGTTCGAGAAAGCGAAAAGAAAATGACGGATGCAGAGCTGCTCTACAATCGCGCGCTTTCCATCGCCGAAGCTTCGAAAAACGATGACACTGAAAGCTACATTTCGACCCTCGAATCAGTAGCGTATTTCTATGACTCCAGGAAACGGTTCAAAAAATCCGATTCTCTCTTCGATCAAGTCTATGCGCTCAAGAAGGAACTTTTTAGCGAACAGAGCATGGAAGTTTCAGAGTATGAGGTTCAGTATGCGTCCGTACTGAACGACCGGGGTAACTTTGAGAAAGCGCTGGAATGGTGCAAAAAGGCTTACGAAACGCAAGTCGAGATAACCGATGAAATCGATCCGGACGTCCTGCAAACGAGGCTTGTGCTAGCCGAGATTCTGAAATCCAAGGGCGATAAAGAAGCAGCACGCAAAGAGCTCAACGAGCTGATCTCCATCTTCAAAGACAATGGCGACGAAGACGAACTCGAAGAAGCACAAGAGCTGCTTGCCGCGTTAGACCAAGAACCTAGTACCAATGGCGGTGCCGAGGAGGCATCGGTAGAAGAAGACTCGGAGCAAGAGTCAGAAAAAGCTGAAACAGGCGCAAGCAACACCTAATTCTACTTTTCTCGCTCAGCAGGCGGCGGCTCACCCGCTTCTACCACTCTAGATGAAGCAATGAACTTCTTCTTTTGCTCATCCTCCGCCCATACGGTCACATAGTAGAGTCCAGGCTTGAACGCCGGACCATCAACCGAAATGTGCACAGAAAATTTGCACCGTCCATTATTTTCTGACACTACTATTGGTGCCGGACTGTTGAACGGTGGAGGCCAATAAACCGCCACGCTATCCGCAACAAAATTGTAGGAGCCACCCTTTTTAATGTCCTTCTCACTGATCTCTTGGGGAAATTCTTTCCATTCAACGGACACATTGCTGACAGTCAATCCCTTATCGAGAACACCGGACAAAGTGAAATCGATGTTCTTATCAGCTTTCGAGGGAATTGAAGCGAACTCACCATATTGGTTTACGAACTCCTGCACGCAGATGTAGAAGTCCCATTTTTTATCAGAGCTAGCGGCGAAGGCGACGCCTACTTTGTTGTGTAACGCATCCAAAATGTTCCTTCTGTGCCCGTCCTGCGGTGGTTTCTCGTTAATCATCCGAGACTCCATTCGCTCGATCACCTCCTTCTTGTAGTCCGCGTCCTTAGTCAGAAGAAACGGTGGTCCATCCTTATCAGTTCGTTTCTGCTCGTCCGTCCGCACTCGCGCAGTCGAGCTATACCATTCGTTGGAGACGTTCTCTTGATTGAAGTGAGTGCCTCCCGCCCTCGAATAACGCAGCCTGGGATCTGCCCCCGACTTGCTTATATGCCCGCGACCGAACCAGTGAGCCAGATCGTCTGCATGCATCTGAGCGGCTTTGGAAGCAGTTTCATCTATGTCCACCGGACCGAGACCGTTGTCCTTGCGGTCTTGATTGATTAGCTTGAGCATGTACATCCGGGCCTCATCAGCGGCCAGACCATAAGCAGCGTCTGGCTGCGTCATTGAGAAAGCGATTGCACTGAGCCCGACCCCAATAGCAGTTATTACTGAACGATTCATGTAACTAGTTTCCGGAATAAATGTCCGAGTTCTATTTTATGCCAGAAAATTGTCGGATGCGCGAGATTCTGTTGGACGAAGCATTTGCAATATAATGTTTTTCTTTCGTACTAATCGTCTGTACTGGTTCATTTTCCGCACATGGGTGCGGTTCTACGACGACGGCAGTTACTCCTGCGACAGGGACAAAATAATCGACCTGAACACCGCAAGCAAATAGAACTTATCCGGTCCTGATGATGGAGCGTCTAGCCACTACGAACACTTCAAGCGCTTCGCCGAGAACATCCAGCGACTTGCCCGTCAGTAGTTTGCAGTTCTAATTTCGCTCCAACTACTGAACCTTTCCACGACCCGCAATCGGCCAAATTTTCGCAACTACCCCATTCCTGTGACATACGTAGAAGTCATGCAAATTGATAGTCGTATCGATGTGACTTGGAATCAGCTCAATCCGATCGCCTATCTCAAGAGTGACCGAGCCATTCGTACTTTCAATAATTCCATGCTCATCGCCAGCATTTCGATAGGTATAGTGCTCTGGTTCCACAGGAACTGCATTCCCGTAGTCGTTCGATATTGACTTAAGTCCAGCATCAACCACGGCTCTCTGCTCGGTCGGTTTACTGATAACAGTCGTCAGCACGGTCAACGCATGCTCGTATCCAGCATCAATAGCCTTTGTATACGAAGCATCCATAAACACAAAACTACCAGGCTGAACTTCGGTCACCACATCATTTTGAGCACACAATTCACCAGTCCCGGTACCACCAGTACTGACCACATCGATCTGGTATCCGCCGTTACGCAACTGCTCGACACTCTCCTTCAGAACTTTCATAGCCGTATCACTCTGACTCTTTCGTTCGGATTGAGAGGTCAACAGTTGCAAATGACCTTCATAGCCTTGCACACCGATCAGAGTTAGATTCGAACATTGCGAGATCGCCTCCGCAACTTTCAACACATCGGCACCAGGTTCGACACCAGCTCGATTTTGTCCTACGTTGATCTCAATCAGCACTTTGAGATTTCGTTCACTGGCTTTGGCGGCATCATTCATTTGCTGCGCACCATATGCGCTATCAACAACTACCTTCAGATCGATGTTAGTTTGAAGCAACCGCTCCAATCGAGCAATCTTAGTTGGTCCAATTATCTCGGTCGTTATCAATATATCGGTGAAGCCTGCAATAGCCATCACCTCTGCTTCGCTCAGTTTTGCAACGCACACGCCCTGCGCACCTGCATTGACAAGCATGCGGGCAAACTTAGGCGACTTGACTGTTTTCAAATGCGGTCTGACCGACACCGAAGTGTCGCGAAACTTCTGAAATAGGCGCTCTATATTCTTTTCAACCTTGTCGAGATCGACAATTACCGCAGGTGTATCTACGGTTTCGATTGAGCTGCCAAGATCCGGGAACGGAGTATATTCTGTCATGTTTTCTTTGCTACCAAACATTGTTCAACCGACTACTAGAGGTTACCACAGGCACTCGATTATTGACGTCGCCGACTTAGGCGCTCGAAAGCAAGCTCTTGGGTATTGGCGCAACAAAAAAAGGTCCTGCGTGCATCAAAATTCCAGAGCAAACCACTACTGGGCCTCGATTTGCGTCCCTCACTACTCTGGTTTGGAAAAAGTCGTGGATAATGGAATTACTTCAGACAGCGGGATGAATAGCTTGAAAAAACACCGAAGCACAAGCAGCTCCTTCTTTCTCTTCCTTATCGTGTTATCTTGTTTCGCTGGCATTGCATGGGCCGACGAAACTGGATATGCACTTCAAACGCTGCCTTTCTACCTGACAGTTGTCGTTGCATTACTGGCACATTTGACTGTCTTACAAGGTGCTAGCGCCGAAATGAGATCGAGATGGAAATGGTCTCTTCTATTCATGCTCATACCGTTGGGCTTAATCATGCTCCTTTTCCCGTGCGGCTACATTGCCCGCTGGTTAACGATTCAGTTTTCCAAACTTGTCTACGCATCGACCATAGTTTGGGCTTTGATTGGCAGTCTGTTGGTTTTTAGAGCAAGCTCACTCTACAAAAGACTGTTGATCATGTTCTTCTTTCTACCACCGCTATTGTTCATACCATTCCTAGCCGGTTTCACAAACCATCTATTCCACGCGATCTCGTGCGGGATGAACAAGTGATTCCCTGATTCCCTTATTCGCGCGAAGCATCAATCTCTCAGTCCAACTATAACCCCGTCCAACTAAGTGATCTCCGCTCCTTTGCCCGAAGCATTTAGCCCCTGGATGGCGAAAACACGGTGACCCTTTCGGATTCAATCCCTGCGACACTAGCTTTTTAGCTCCCAGAGGGCTATTATATTTATTGACCGACCGGTTGGTCAATAAATGAACCGCCCATGCCAATCCTTATTTATGGGGATCGAAAATTGTCTACCAACGTGAATGAATCGAAGTCAGAAGCAACCGCTGGGTCCGTCGTAAGTGACATCGTATCGCCTCCTGAAATACACGATGAGATGCCCAGTCCAGAAAAGCTTTTGCTGGAAACTGAGGATGCGCCTGCAATTACAGACAGATTGAATCTCTTTCCTTTCGACTGGCGGGTCGAGACTCCAAGGTTGATGGAGATTTACGAGGACGCTAGAGATCCGGGCTGGTCTCCCAGCAAGCTGCCATGGGACACTCTCGACGTCGAGAGTATGACCCTCGATCAACGATACGCCATATCCTATTGGTTCGCGCTCCTTTCCGTATTCGATGCGTCGGGTCCGGCAGTTTTTGCGCGAGCAATGATTCACGCCTATGAGACCCACGAGGAAGATGCCATCCGCAAGTGTTTCTTCTCGGTCACGCGCGACGAAATGAACCACGAAGAGGTTTGCGGTCGCGCGATAACGACCCTTACGCCCAATGGACCGCTCGGCTTCGAGCCGCAGACGGAGCTTGGTTGGCTTGCTCGCAATAACATCCAATGGCTCTATCATAACGGCGCGCGCTATTGGAGAGGCTATAAAAAAGCGGTCGAATACTACCCCATGCCAATCCTTTTTAGCTCATTCCTTTTCGGCGAGGTAGCATCTTCGACGCTGTTCCACAGCATGCATCTCAGCACTAAGATTCCTGTATTCAAGGAAGCCTTCAGAAACATAGGTCGGGATGAAGGTCGTCACTTGAGCTTCTGCCTGGCACTACTTAGAGAAGTTCTGCCAAAACTTACTGAAGAGGAGAAATCCACAGTAACGAAGCAATTCCGCGCGGGCTTCATCTTCCTTTCCGGAATCCTGTTCGAACCGCCGGATGAGTTCTGGGAGTTGCCCAAAACCTTCCTTCCCGCGCAACGCTTGCTGGAAGAAAAGGCACGGGAGGCAGGATTCGGTGTTCTCACCATGGAAAAGAGAAGAGAAAACTGGAGAACTGCGGTGGTCCGATTGAAAACAATCGTGGAACCTTATGGCGTCAAGTTCCCGGCGCTGCCGGAAATTGAC
>CAYTDR010000552.1:0-5754 GCA_964436185.1 uncultured Candidatus Obscuribacterales bacterium
TTCCAGACTGGACGACGGATTTTCCTACCTGGTGATGATAGTATTTCGGAAGCCCTTTTTCCTTAGTGCGAAGCAGCATGGTATCAATTGCGGTCGCATTTCGAAGAGGCAAACTAATATTCAGTGGTGCTCACCACGTTACGTGCACTTGAGATGCGCAGACAGATCAAGGTAGCCTACGCCCTCTCCTGCTTTCAATTCGAATGCCTTTTCTTGGCTCACTCGCTGTCGACCCGTTCGCTTTAGCTGGCGACGCCACCAGCTCGCGTGGTTGCTGCGCTTGAGAGGGAGAATTTATGGGAGCGCGCTCTGCGTGATTTGGGCCAGGCGTCTCAGCCGCCGTTCTCCTCTGCACCTGTGATGCGGAAAAGCTCATGACCAATACGGAAGTGAGAGCCACGATCAGGAGCGCAACCACTCCGACAATCCAGAGTACCGGATTATTCCCGCTGCGCGGTCTAGATGACTGCTCTCTCAGCTTCCTCGAAAAGTCCGCTTGCTCCGTATTTATTTTTTTGGCAATCAGTTTCTCCAGCTCCTGCAATTGTGGTTCGGGCTGCTGTGCTGCAAGAGAGCTTCTAGCAATGTGCGCTCTGGTGCTTCGCTCCTTCAATTTGAACGGCGAAACGAACCCAGGTTCCATTGAATCATTCCACCACTGATTGAGAGCTTCTTTTAGATCGCCGATGTCCTGATAGCGGTTCGTCGGCTGTCGCTCGAGCAGCTTGCTGAAAATCGCTTCCAGCTTATCGACTCCAGGCAAGTCGGGCCTGTGTTCGCTCAGCGGAGTCGGCAGAATACTCTCCTGGCAATGCGCCTTAATCATGTCCATTTCATTGTCGACTTCGTAGGGGAATGTGCCCGTCAAAAGCTCATAAACTACGACGCCTAGCGAATAAATGTCGGACGCCGGACCCAGACGCTCGCCACAACACTGCTCCGGGCTCATATAGGGAGGTGAACCAAGGACGATACCACTCTTGGTAATTCGTTGCAGATCTTCCTGCAGCTTCGCCAGACCGAAGTCGAGCACCTTCGCCTTCAGCTCTTCACCCTCCGTGACCAGGACGATGTTCTCTGGTTTTATGTCACGATGAACCACACCTTTATCGTGCGCGTACTCCAGGGCATCACAAATTTGACTTATGATCGAACCGATGTCTTTCAAATCCTCAACGCTGCCATGCAAATAAATGTAGTCTTCCAGGCTCATTCCTTCCAACAGCTCCATCACGAACAGAGTTTGCGATGGTGCCACCTCGAGACACTCGATCGGTCTGACGATATTCGGATGCTTCAAACCAGCATGGACAGCTATTTCTCTTGCAAATCTGGCGCACAAATTCTCCTCCGAAAACATGAGCGCTTTGATCGCCACCTCTTCGTTCGTCTCCCGGTTCGTCGCTCGATAGACGACAGCCATCGCGCCCTGTCCGATGATATGGAGAACCTCATACTTGCCGAACGCCTGACCCACAATCGAATTCTGCCGGTTTAGCGCCTTTAGCTCCATAGACTGGGCGCGTGCCTGGAGAAAGGCAATGTCTTCAGCGGAGCGCGGCGGTTGTTGTTCGGATGCGTGTGAACCCGGCAAATGAAAAATACTACTGCCGAGCTCGTTTTCCTCTACACCAGATGCAGTATCACAAATGGCGACCGGCGCATCTGATGGTTTAGCCATTGACACCGCGACCAGATTTCTCAACGACTCTTGTTCTGAAGCCGAGAGGTGCTTGGGCTCTTCTTCGGCAATCTCGAATTTACTCAACTCACTATGATTAATGAACTGCTTTACCGGCAGCTCTAAATCATGGTTTCCAGAAATCACGCTGCGGTGCCAGAATTCGAGGGCACTCTTGAGATCGGCGACTGACTGGAATCGATCGTTTGGATTATGTTCCATTGCAGTTCGAATGATTGCATCGAGTTGTTGCGCGGCTTTAATCGTCAGGTTGAACACCGTTATCGATCCAGGTTTTCTCAACGGATCGCAATGCGCGGCCATTACATGCAAAATGTTCTGTTCATCATACGGCACATGCATGGTAAGCATTTCGTAGAGCAAAACACCGAGTGAATATACATCTGTTCTGGCGTCAACCTTCTCACCCAGGCATTGCTCAGGACTCATGTATATCGGTGAGCCGACCACGAAACCTGTCTTGGTAAGCCGCTGCAGGTCCTCTTGAATCTTGGCGATGCCAAAGTCGACCACCTTAACACGCAACGCGCCATCAGGTTCTTCGACCAGAAGAATGTTGCCAGATTTCAAATCTCGATGAAGTACACCAATGCCGTGTGCATAAGAGAGCGCATCACATATTTGGCTGACTACTTGCAGCAGCATCTCCTCGTTTTCAATTCCACCCTGAGCCAGAAGCTGCATCACGGAAATTCCGTTCAGGTATTCCATTATGAAGAACGGCTGTCCAGTGCGAGTATCGACGTGAAAGTCAATGGCTTGAACGATGTTTTTATGCGAAAGTCGGCTGTGTATCCTTACCTCATTCTCGAATCGTCTTATCGCATCGGCATTGAATTTCGAGAGAGTCTTTATTGCCACGATTCTATCGAGGCGGGTATGGTGACCCTTATAAACACAGCCCATAGAACCCTTGCCCAGGAGCGAAAGGATCTTGTATTCACCAAGGTAACTGCCTATCAGCGGGTCATCGAAGTCGACTCCTGAATCATTCATGTCACTGTGCTGTTCAGACAACTCTCTGTTCCCGCGACTCGTTTTATACCATCTTATCGCGACGCTCCCTGGGCTCTTGGCTGTAAAGGACGCGAAAGCCTTGAAACACATACAAAACTGACACCTCGAAATAGCAGTTTCGAGTTACTTCGTATAAACCCCCTTTTGCACCTTGGCAGCCTTCTGATATTAATAGAATCTCCCGGTGATGGTGGTTTGCAATGTTAGGAACGGTAAACTCGGCATCATTCTCTTATCCCAGCGAAAACGACTCTGAATTCATCAGCAAGCAAAAACCTGATGGGTCTGTTGTCGAACACGACAGGTTAACGAAGAGAATAGCGGCGGTCAAATACAAGGATGGCCGCACAGCCTCGTTCCAATATTTTGATGGCGTACTGGCCTCGGTAAAGCTTCCCAATGATCTTAAAATATCTATAGATCCCTACAAGCAATGGCGGTGGGACACTTCAGGACGACCGATCGGCGGCGATGTATTCGTTGACCATGAGGGAACTATCGAGATCGTCAGTAAAGAACCGTCAAAGTCGTTCACCATATTCACCTCCGGCGTCAAAAAATGCCTGGACTGCGAAGGCAATCAGCTGTTTATTCAAGAGAATGCACAGAGGATGCGAATCGGCAGGAATGAGGCTGGACAGATTCTCTTCACCACAAATCCTTACGGTGTTTTACGGTCGTATAGATACGACACTAAAGGGCAGCTCGTAGAAATTCACACCACCAGAGGCGGAGCCGAAAGCAGACTGACTCGATCTGAAACACTGATCAGTCTCGACGGCAAGCAATGGTTCAATCCTGATGTATCCCTCGAGCCGCTAAACACAGGCTTTCATGTCAACAAGAAAGGGTCATTGATAATCACCAACGATCGCGGCAACGCAATTCTGGAAGAGCGAGTCGATGGTACGACCGTCAAGCTCACCGGTGAAACGCCGCTGAAGGCACTCTGGTCAGGAAGTTTTCCCGTTCAGTAACGCACCATATAAAATACCAAGATGGCGATGGCGAGCCGGTGACAAAAATACTAAAACAGCGAGCTCTTAAGCACCTTTATGACGATTTGAGTGCGGTTGTTTACAGCCAGTTTGTCCATGATGCTCTTCGCATGACTCTTTACTGTTTCAGTACTGATAGTGAGATTCTTAGCAATTTCCGCATTACTCATTCCTTGAACGAGCAAGTTGAGCACCTCCAACTCACGAGGTGAAAGAAGTCTGAAAGGAGACCATTTGTCTCTCTTTTTCGGAGGCTTGACCCTGTCCTCTTCTGGTATCAGTTTCATGATTCTGCCTGCTATTCCGGAGTCAAGCCAGTAATCTTCGTTCGCAACTGATTTGATAGCCATGATAATGCGACTGATATCGGCAGTCTTCAAACAATACCCATTCGCGCCCGCACCCAGAGCTGAAAAGACTTCCATTTCGCTGCTGCTGGTTGTGAGCATGAGGATTCGGATATTCGGAATTCCTAGCTTGAGCGTTTTGCAAACCTCGATTCCGTCCGTGGGAGGCAGCTTCACCTCCATAACAATGACGTCTGCAGCGGAATTCATTGCGTGTTCAATCGCTTCTCTGCCGTTAGCAGCTTCCCCGATTACCGCAATGTCCGGAAGATCTTGCAAAGATCTGCAGAGTCCCGATCGAAAATGTTTATCCTGGTCTACGACCAAAATTTTGACAACCATGTTCTCTTTTTACCAATCTGCACGGCTTGGACGATATTGCAAGAGTCGCCCATGATATCGAGACACCGGGTTCATATTTTAGAGTATGCCCGCTTTGATCGCTCAAATACTTTCAAACCCCCATTCTTTCCAAAGCCAGCTCCTCGAAGGAAAATAAGATTCCATGATTCCCTGAACTGCCGGATTGGAGTGTCAAGAAAAATTGCCATGCAAGGTAGGGAATCCAACTTTAACAAGCGAAACACAATGAACTATCTCTATGTCTCGGGGTTGTTTCTCCGCTGACATACATCGGACAGCACGCACGTTCATCGTGAACACAATACATTCTGTCACCCTTCACCTCATGAGCGTGCCTCAAGCTGACGGAACACGTTTACGTTTGCCTATCTCTACCGGAGGGAAGAGTCCTCGCGTGCATTTGGTAAGATATGCATCTTTCGACCCGCACGAGGAGAGATGATTTGCGGTTAGACAAATGGTTGAAAACTTCCCGCTTGATCAAGCGAAGAACAGTAGCTCAAATGGCCTGTCAGCAAGGTCGCGTTTACCTGAACGAACGACCGGCAAAATCGGCAAACGAAGTCAAAGAAGGCGATTCCATTCACATTGAGCTTGGTTCCCGGGCTTTGACAGTGAAGGTTTTGCTCGTTCCGGAAAAAGCTCCTCGAGCCGCGGATGCGGCCTTATTGTATGAAGTCGTCGAGGAGATCAGACGACCTCCGGAAGTGCTTGAATGGCTGCCCAGCGACGAAGCATGGTAGTCACAATCGCTTTTAAGGAGTGGTCGTTAACTGTGATATCCGTTCGAACATGCCGGAATGTATCTCCAGCATCACAGTTCGCTTGATGTCATCCGGCAGAGTTTCAACGCACTTTGTCAACGCGGACTTTCCATCATTACTCGGTCCTGCGTTTTCCTTCATGAAGTCATCCAGGTCTCGTGCCTTTTCCGGCAGCAAGGCTTTCAAAATTGCGTGACTGGCAAGGTTCCTGTCCACTCGATTGATGATGTACGAAAACACCAGCGCGGAATTGATCATCGGTTCCACAGCCATCCAGGAAACTCCCTCATCGATGGTCAACTGAGCTGAGTAGATTGCATCGACGACTGCATATTTGACGAAGAACGGGGAATCCCAGACGTCTCGTTTAATACCGGTGGCGAGAATCAGGTCCCATTGCCTGGTACCACCGGCGCCAGCATTAAGGAAGTCGAAGAACTCGCCTTGCGATTCTCCACCAACCTTACCTTCATTCAAACCTACTGTGTGCAGTGCCGCAGCAGAACAAATTCCCATCAAACCATTGAACACCATGACCTGACCGATTAACTTTACTTTGCTTG
>CAYTDR010000553.1:0-5729 GCA_964436185.1 uncultured Candidatus Obscuribacterales bacterium
TAAATATAGCGGATTTGTTCGGCAGTTCTGTGTCCAGTATGACACCGGATTTGCTGGTCAATCGCGTAAGGCACTTTCCTCGACTGACTGTCAGCACCGCCAGTGGAGGCCAGTTGGTTACTGAAGTGCATGCTCAGCAGCTACCGGACGACAAGCTGCTCATCAGCATTTTTGACATCTCGCAGAAGGTTGAGCTCGAAGAGTTTCGGCGCAGTTTTGCCGGCATCATCAGGCACGATATTCGCACGCCAATGACGTCAATTAACCTGTTTCTGCATACCGTCGTTCGCGGACTTTATCGCAATCGAACCGTGGAGCAACTGGAAGTAAAGGCTGGAGAGATTGAAAAAGAGGCTGCTAGAGCTATGGAGCTGGTCTCTAGATTGCTGGAACTCGACGCGTTAGGACATGAGACCACGCAGCCTCCCAGTCCGCAGAATTTCAGCTTGAGGAAAACCTTCGACGCGTCGTTAAATGTTGTTGCCAGCACGCTGAAGAGGCGGTCGATTAGTGTCTCTTGCGAGTTCGACGACCAGACGGTTTTTGCTGATGTGGAACAGATTTACGGTGTGTTGACCAATGTGTTTCGCGCTTTAATCGAATATGAGTCACTTAGACATATAGAGATCGATGCTCGTCAGGAGCACGATCGGGTGGCGATATCCATAAGTGTCGATAACTCAAGCGAACAGCAGCTCGTGCCGCAGCAACATGATAGCTGTTCTGAAGATAGTCTTGTCGGCGCACAGCCGAATCCGGCTCTCGTTTCCATTATCGAGGCAAATGGAGGGCAAATAGTATTCAGCAGTTGTCCCAATGCTTCCTGCACTATCGTCCTTCCTCGCGGCGAGGCTGAGTAAAAGCTAGCTTCATTGGTCTGGGTTCCAAATTAATATTTAGCCACTTTCGTCATACAGGCGTCACGATGCCTCGGTAGATTGTACTTGGGATATCTTACCGATGACGGTGAATTTCACCAGGACGAGAGGAATCCTACGATCCCATACCAAAATGCCTACTGCGCTAAGCAGCTGTTACCGGAGTACGTCGGTGTTCCGGTAACTAAAGTTGCGAACGACTAAGTAGTATCGCACATAGTACTAACAGAAAGGCTCCGAATCCTGCTAGACGGCACAGGAAAGGTATCTTACCTGTGTTCCCCGTTTCTGCGCTGTCAAGCCGAGCCTGGTTTGGTACGAACTCAGAGGAATGATAGTGATTAGAGTATTCCCAAGACTTTTTCTATTGATCATCTTAATTTCGTTAGCTGGCCCGGCGTTCGCAAATATGCCGCCTCCAATGGGATGGGATGAGTTTTTCTATGAAGACCCTCTCACGCCCGGTCGAAAATTTTTCACTTTGGGGCCTACCAGTTTTACCGGTACAGTTGTTCCGGGCTTGCTGCTCTTTGTGTCCTTTGTGTTCGCCGGAGTCTTTGTTGGACGCAGGTTTAAGAAATAGTTGCCCTCAGCTCCGGGAACCGACTTGCCGGTTTGGGCTTATCGGCTCCCTAAGGGGACAACTAGATTGGCTCAGTCACTCGGTTCCAAAGGAGGGGCAATGAACTACGCAATAGGAAAAAAGGACAGCGGGCGTTTTTACTCTTGCGCGCTACTGTGTATGGTGGCAGCAATCTTCGCAGGCTTAGCTCCGATCGGGAGCTCAATGGTTGCAGTATTCCTGCTTGCAGGACCTCATAACTGGCTAGAATTTCAGTACACTCTCTCTCGTCTGCCTTCTCGCTGGGGACCTTGCCGAAAATTTTTCCTGTTTTCTTTTTTCGGTCTCGCTATTTTGACGATTGGCTATCTCGGCATCTTTTTCTTCGGCGGTCTGCTGGCTGGAGAAGCAATTGTCATCACATTCTCCGCTTGGTACAGTTTGATGATTGTTTGGGTCGCTGGCCTGGCCTACCTTCGGTCTCATCACAATCCTCGCCGCGATTGGTCAGTTTGTGCTCCGTTGACATTTTTGTTTCTTGCCGCCGCCTGGAGTGCGCCTGCTTATTTTGGTGTGGCGTTGGTTTATCTACATCCATTAATCGGACTCTGGATCCTCGACCGTGAGATGTTGCGCAAGCGACCACATTGGAGGGGTGCATACCATAAGTCTCTTTGTCTCATTCCCGTTTGCCTGGTTTTTATTTGGATCTGCCTGGGCAATGCTGACATCGTCAGTGATTGTTATCTGCCAGGAGTCGATCCTCTGTTTGGCAAGACAGCAGCCCATCTTGGCCACATTCTCCTTCCGAATGTTCCGCCGAACCTTTTGCTCTCGACTAATGCATTCCTGGAGATGGTTCACTATGGTGTTTGGATACTTGCCATCCCCGTGATTTCCGGATTGTTGGGTCGCTGGAATGTCAGCAGTTTTCCAGTAGCTCGTAAGTCCCCAATGTGGAAATGGATCCTGATAAGTGCCACCATATGTGCTACCTGTGTGCTGGTTGTGTTCTGGGCCGGATTGGCCAACAACTACGCAACTACCCGTGACCTCTACTTTACGATTGCTATCGCGCATGTATTGGCAGAGATTCCCCTTCTTCTCTGGATGATTTGATCTATGTTTCATTCTCTCGCCATTTTTATTGTCTGTTTATTCGTTACTTTCACGATTGAGACATATGTACTTCTAAAACTGCTTTCTGCGAGGCACTCGACTTCTTGTCGACTGTACTCTGGCTTTTGGCTTACCGCATGCACCTACCCGGTGGTGGTTCTTGTGATACCGTTCTTTTTCGACGGTAATACATCAACATTCAGCTACCAGCTAGTCGCCGAGCTTTTCGCTGCTGGCTGCGAATGTTTTCTGTTCTGGTTCTTATTTAATCGTGACGCAGATAGGCTTTCGATGTTGCGCGACAGCAAGGCAATCATCTTGGCGAATCTGTTGTCGTATTCTAGCGGACTTATTATTCACCCGTTGCTGGGACTCTAGCGTAAACGATGCTGGACATGTGCTTACCATCGGGAGGACCCTATGACAGAGGAGATGAAAATGTTGGACATTCGAACACTCATATTGTGGTCTGCAGCTGCTGCATTCATTCAGCCGGCTGAAGCTGAGATACCCACACATTTCTACATAGACATGCAGAAATATGGCCCCGAATCGCTAACCATAAAGGTTTTGGACTCTCAAATAAAGCAAACGAGAGGCGCGGACTTTCTTCGATCGGATATCAAAATTACAGCAGAGGTGCTGGATGTCGAACGAAGCAAGGCGAAACTCAAAAAGGGCTCGATTGTAAAGATAACCTGGACCAGTACATACTGGAAAGTTTCACCTCCTGGTGCGGATTTGCTGCTAGCCGCGCCTCAGAAAGGAAAGGTGTTCCCAGCGTTTCTGGAAACAAATCCTGAGTCACCATCGGAATTTGTGCCGGGAGCTGGAAAGTGGACTTTTGAACGACTTAAAGAGGACGCAAAGTATAAAAGGCTGATTAGACAGCGAGAGCTCAGTCGCCTGGAAGCAGAAAAGTTTAGTCCGCGTCCATCACCTCACGACATGAGCAAGTAACTACTACCTACTTTTCAGTAAAGATCTCGTTTATCGCGTTGTCTTTCCAATCGACATATTTCACTAGGACCTTGCAGTTTGGAGAAAGTTTTTTCTTTCCCATCGTTATATCTTGGGCTGTGAGGTTGGCATTGGGTGAAATCGTAATCGATTGCAACTTCTTCATTTTTGCTAGGCTGTCGAAAGCATTGCGGCTGAGCGGGTTAGCCGAGACATCCAACTCCCTGATGTTGAGATGAGTCAAGCGTGCCAACATTGGGTCAGTCATTTCTGTTTCGTTCACAAGAAGTTTATTGAGTTGATGCAGCTTTCCCAGGGCGTCGAAATCTTGGGCTGCTAATTTTTGCTCCTGAAGTGCCAAGTGCCGGAGTGTACTGACGTTCGCTAGAGATGCGATGCCGACACTGGTAAGACCGTGCTTTTCGCGGAAGACAAGGGTCTCCAAATGCTTTACTTTCTTGATGTATTTCAAGTCTTTATCCGCGATGTAAGTGCAGTCGAATATAAGGCAATTCAGGCGGGAGAAACTTGACAGTTTGGCCAAAGTAGATTGGTCAATTGCCGATTTCCGCAAGAGGAGAAATTTGAGTGTTGGTATCGATGCGAGAGTATCTATGACTACCGGATCTGCATGGGTTCTCCAGAGATAAGCGTGTTTCAGCGGCAATGTACCTAGTTTTTCGAAGCCTTTTGTATTCACATCAGTACAGTAAATTGTTCGGGCCGAGGGGAAGGCTTTTACGGCTCGTACATAGTCATCTTCGTCGACGGGTCCCGTCAGACGAATAGTGCCTGCTCCTTCTTCGATTCGGACTAACGGTGTCTCGAAAGTTCTTCCATCTACTGAAGCTAGATCCAGCATGTCCGCGTTTTCTTGGTTTCTAGGTACTGCTTTGACCGGCGACTGTGACTTTTCGCTAAAGACGCCGAGAGACGATGCGAGGACTATTGCCACCACTGGCACCACTGCTGCGGCCGCAAGAAGGCGTTTTATCGAAAATAGACTTCTTTTACCGGGAGCCGCAGAGACCAAGTTGGGCAACTCCAGGTCTTCAATAGCGAGCTTCAAGGCGCCAAAATCTTTAAATCGATCGTTAGGGTTTATTGCCAGACACGTGAGAAAGAAGGCGTCCAATTTCGAGTCCGCCTGCGGAGTATCCGGCAACAACGCGGATATACATGGACGTTGTGCCTGTGCGTGTTGGCTCAGCATTTCGGTGGGAGTCTCGGCATCAAACGGACGATGACCCACGAGCATCTCGAAAAATACGCACCCGAACGAATAGATCTCGGATTTCTTACCGTAACCGATACCACGTGCCTGATCTGGAGCCATGTAAGCCGGACTGCCGACTAGCGACTTGTCACCAAATATAGTATCGTCAGTGTTTGCTGATTTGACCAAGCCGAAATCAATCACCTTAAGAGTTAGTTGACCCGTCTTGTTTTTCCAGAGCATCATGTTTTCGGGTTTCAGGTCCCGGTGGTAAATTCGCATCTCGTGCGCATGCAGAAGCGCATCTGCGACTTCATACATGAGCCTGCAAGCCTCCTCGAACTTGAACGGTCCATATAAATCGAGGTGCTGTCTGAGCGAATTTCCGGGGACGTACTCCAGTACCATATATGGTTGCACGTTTCTGGCCACGCCGAAGTCGAGAATGCGAACGATATTGTCATGCTTGAGTTTGCACATCGCTTTCGCTTCTGATTGAAAGGCGATCACATCATCCGGGGTTATGAATGTGGTGCTCAGCAGTTTAACCACCACCGTTCGATTTAGCTGGCTGTCCCGACAGATTTGCACCACATGTTTGCCGCTTGCGAGAGTTTCAATCAGATGATAGCGATCGTGAAATTCGACACTACTGGCGGGTTCTACAGGCGCGCTCTCGTATGCTGAATCAGAGGAACCCGGAGAAGTTTGGAACTCTGAGGGCGTCTTGTCTGCTCTAGCAGCGTCATTCTCTTCGTCCGAAACGAACGGGTGCTCGCAAGAGCATGATGCAGGATGGAGAACCCACTGTGTAAACGACGGTTTTTTTGATTGATTCAGCGGTTTATAACAATTGCCGCAGAGTAGCCTTTTGGTTTTGCCATGATCGAGGGCAGTCGTCTCTTCGCATCCGCATGCAAATATCCAACCCGTCAACGTTTGAGTTGAGCTGGTTTTCTTCTTGCCGCAGTTCCGGCAAGTGTTTGCATTCTGT
>CAYTDR010000554.1:0-5725 GCA_964436185.1 uncultured Candidatus Obscuribacterales bacterium
TTTAGAGCAATCGCGTTAGTTGTAGAGAAGCAGGCAGAATAAAGCGGTCGAGCAAAAACGCGGAAAAGCAATGAATTTTCTGCGCACAGATGACCCCGACCGGAATTGTAGATAGATGTGCTTGGACTGCTCTTGCCAAAACATGGTTGTGACCATAGCTGAGTAGTCGGGTTGAGACTTGCCCTGATCATGCAATAGACATTCTGTTGGAAATTTCATACCGAGACCGCCCAGGGCCGGAGTTTGCCTTACGGCTCATGGCTCACGGCAAAGACTGATCCCTGCAATAGTCTTCGCATCCTTGATTTTGCCTGACCTAACAAGGTCCCAGGCTTCGTTCAAAGACACCTCGAAAACTTCTATCTCTTCATCCTCATCAAGCTCAATACCCACGAAGCTCAGCTCACTGGCGCGATAAAGATAAAGAATCTCATTGCAGAAACCCGGTGCTGTATACATCGATGACAGTTCAGTCCAGCCTGTCGCCTCGAAACCGGTCTCTTCTCGTAGCTCTCGTTGTGCTGCAGGCAAAGGTTCCTCGCCTAACTCGAGCCTACCGGCCGGCAGTTCAATGAGCTCATCGTCAATGCTGTACCGATATTGTTTGATCAGGAGAATAGAATTCTTGTCCGGCTGAGCTGCAATAACGACACCGCCATTGTGCTCCACTACCTCTCGGATCACTTGCACACCGGACTCCAGGCGCAGGGTGTCGAGGCGGAGATTGACTATATGTCCCTCGTGGATTCTCTTGGTGTCGACTCTGTTTCTCAAGGTGAATAAGGTCACCAGCTATCCCCCGGTTCCATGGATGTAATTAGGCAATTGGTAGTGTACGGCCATCGGCATGAAGTTTTGCAGACTGAGAGGGCATGATACATATTCCTTTTCCTTCAACCGGCAGTCGGAATTTTTCCAGCGGAGATCCACTATGATCTCAAGACCAGCCGCCGGTACCCGCGGACACTGTTGAGCAGTACAAGAATCATCGGCAGATAATTCATGGATTACCAGGAATCCGTCAACTTCATACACAGTCTCTCTCCCACGCTCGAGCGTCCAACCCTCGAGCGCATGCAGTTGTTCATGCAGGAAACCGGTTCCTTACATAGCTCCATTCCAGTTTTTCTCATCGGCGGAACCAACGGAAAAGGCTCCACCACCAACATCTTGGATGCAATGTTGCAAGCTCGCGGACTTAAGGTCGGCCGATTTATCGGACCGCATATCCTCAGATACAACGAGCGGCTGTCGATAAACAGTATGCCCATTTCCGATCGGGATTTCGCTGAAATTGCAGTGCTTACCAGGGAGCAGTCGTTGAAGTTCGGACAACGCCATCCTCACCTGGGTCCACTTACATGGTTCGAATTTCTCTGCGCCATGGCATATCTCTATTTCGAGAAAGAAGAAGTCGACTGTGCCTGCCTGGAAGTAGGTCTTGGGGGACGATTTGATGCCACCAATGTTGCCGCTGACGTGATGGGAACCATCATCACCAACGTCGACCTGGACCACATGCATATCCTCGGCTCAACAGTCAAAGAGATCGCGTTTGAGAAGGCAGGCATAATGAGATCGAATTTGCCGGTCGTAACTGCAGCAGGGGGAGATGCACTGGTGACGCTGCAAGCGGAAGCCGCGAAGAAAAATACCTCACTCATTAAGGTATTGCCTTTAACACCACCCCATTCTCTCGGCATTCCACTAACAAAAGAGAAAGCCGACGCTCTGCTTGACAGGCTGGGCTTGCCGGGTCCGCATCAAAAGCTCAACACACTTCTTGCCATCACTTGCATGTTCCAGTCAAACATCGAAGAGCGGTTTCCATCCGCCCTTTTCTCACTAGAGGACCTGGAAAGCAGACTGAGATCGATCTACTGGCCCGGTCGAATGCAATTCATTCAACCCGAGAATCTCCTCCTCGATGCAGCCCACAATCCAGCTGGCGCCAAGGCCTTGCGAACCGCGCTTGATGAGATTCGAAGAAATGGAAGGTTCACTTTCATAACCAGCTTTTTCAAGAATAAAGACGCCGCTCGATTCCTCGACAATATTTTGAAACCTGGTGATCGCGTCCTCGCCTGCCCGATCGGAGGGCGGCGTGAGACTTATCGGCCCGAGGAAATTGTCGAGATCTGCCTTCTCAAGGGTATTGAGGCTTCGAGCCAGGAAAGCGTAGCTTCCGCGCTTGCCTTCGCAGGCGCCGCCAGGCGTCCCGACGAGCTGATTGTCGGCACCGGATCGTTCATGGTACTGAAAGAGATCATGCAAGCGCTCGGTTGGCAAGCCGTCGAGGACGGCCGACCAAAAGAAAGCCGACCGTTAAATCGGACAAACAGTGTAACATCTCCTATTTGGAGTTAAAATGCACGAGGATCTTTCAAGAGAACCGGTCCGTCTCTGGAGGAATTGTGACTGATACAGGCAAGCGGCATCATCTTTCCGGTCGTGTGAAACACCACGGGGTCCCGGTTGTGGGCGCAACAATCAAAATCTACCCGAGTTACAGAAGCTTGTACGGCGATCAGGCAATCTATCAAGGTAGCACCGGCAAAGAAGGTGAGTTCGACTTTGTGGTTGACCCAGGAGTGTACAAACTGGAGGTCAACCCAACTCGAAACGGACGCTTCCTGATCAAAACCATTGCGGATATCGAGGTGAAGGGCAATACTAAATTCAGTGTCACTCTTGCCACAGGCAACCTCGTCTCCGGATCCGTCAAACTCTCAACTGGCGAGGCATTGAAGAATTGCGAAGTGCTTGCGCTCGGTATTGAACCCAGCTCTTATCGGTCGACTGCGACCGTCGACGATTTTGGTAAATTTTCTCTCATTCTTCCGAATGGAAAGTTTCAACTGGCTGTCAAGTTTGCCAGTACCGTAGAAAAACCTCGACCACAGTTCATTCGAACCTTCAATTCGAAACCTCTCCGAGATGACCACTATCCGGTATCCATTCCGTTCGTCTCTTCAAAGCTGGAAGTTGTCACTGTCGACAACGATCAGCCATTGGACATTTATCTGCCCAAACTGGTGGAGCTGTCAGCCATTGTAGAAAACGCGTTCGGGCAACCAGTTTCACAAGCAACCGTCAAGATAACTCCCAATAGAACGGAAGAAGATGTCGAGACGAAAGAGTTCAACTTGAGCACAGCGCTTACGACGGATGACGATGGTCGATTTCGAGTTCTTCTGCAGCCGTCCTCTTACACTCTGGAAATACAGCCGAGTTCATCTTCTTCGCACTTCGGAATATTGGAAAAGGACCTTGTAGTGGTGTCCGATCTCGAGTCTAAGTTCACGCTCGAGCCTGGACATAAGGTTGACGGTAGGGTCGTTTTCGAGAGAGAACCTGTAGCTGACTGCCTGATTCGCCTGATGGATAGAGAAGGCACAAGAGACATAATCACCCGCAGTGACAGAGCAGGGCTGTTCTCTGTAAGTCTTCCGCGTGGCACTTATAAAATGGTGGTGGCAGCACCACCCACCAATGACGATGCCTCTTCCGGAGAGGACAAGAAGGCGAGGTTAGCACCGTGGTCGCGCATGATAGTAGTGGGCGGCGACACGACTGTTGACGTTCGTCTCGAGCCAGGCTCTCAACTAACAGGAAAAGTAAGGGATGATAAGAATCAGCCCCGGGCGGGCATCTTGCTTTCCATTTTTATGGACACCGGAGACAAACCTCTGATTAGTCCGGTAGAACTCGACACCGCTATGTCCAGGACAACCACGGATTCAGCCGGCCACTATTCAATTTTGCTATCGCCAGGCAGCTATTGGGTTCTGGTGCACAAAGATTTTGAAAACCTCAGGCGAGTAACCATAGACAGGGAGCCCCAGGAGTTGGATATCACCTGGCAGGGATGGTGTCAGGTGCATTTTGAAGTGACAAGCGAATCGGGAGAGAAAATCCCCAGATGTCAGGTGAAATATAAGTTTTACGGCGACGACAACAACGACCCGCGAGAAAAGCAGGGTAAAATCGCCGGCCACGTAACTACCTCAGAGGATGGAACCTGTCAGATCACATTGCCCAAAGGTGTCTATACTTTTGACTTCGTTCCTCCATTGGATGGGTCATATGAGTCGAGGCAGATTCGCCAACTGTCCATAAACGCAGACTTGACTCGGAAGATATGGCTATCGGCGAAAGACTGAATAGGACTTGGTTCTCAGTAAGCAAAACATAAGTAGACAATAAGCTACTTCCGACTGTAGCCGAAGGTTCGTCTACAGTCGGGCTCGCCGACAACACGAATCACCTCAGAAAGCGCCCAAAAGCATGCGTAGCGCAGCGAAATCGCACTTTTCTATCCTGGAGCGATGGCTCATTAAATGAGCTCGAACTGCCGCTAAACCAACGCGAGACAGAAGGTCGTGCAGCCATGCCATAATCCCGCAAACGCCCGCCGTAAATCATTCAGCAGCCTTTCCGATCGAATGCCTGCTTTTACGTTTGCGGCGATTGAGGTATAGAGATAGTAGAATTGGGAATGCTGCTGATATCGCAGTTGCGGTATCGTGCCCACAGAGTTACTATCGTTACAGACGTTGGTTTTTGAGAATCGGCCTTCTTGCGCGCAAGCGCAGTTTGAGGAATCGGATTGTGGTAGAAAACAAGAGAAAGCGCCCCAAAGTTCCGACCAGCCCTTGGGATATTCTCGTAGCCTCTGTCGAGCAATCGATGGATAATAATAGATGGGAAGAAGCGGAAAAACTGGCACTTTCTGCGCTAGAAGAAGCCGAATGCTTCGAGATGGATGACAGAAGGCTCGGTATCACGCTGGAGCTACTCTCTGAAATTTACTACATGACCCAGCAGTACAACCGCGGCGCTCCGATTACACGGCGTCTATTGCAGATGTACATTCGATGCCTGGGTGCGGACCATCTCGATACAGGCACAGTGACGCATAACGCTGCAATGCTTTACCACTCCTGGGGCAAGTACGACGAAGCCGAGCCTTTCTACGTTCAAGCTTTGCGGATCAAGAAGAATCGTCTTGGTCGCGCTCACCCGCAAGTAATGACCCTGCTTGGTCACTACATTCAGCTTCTATATCAAACAGACCGCGTGCGAGAGGCGGAGGAGTTGAAAGCAACTGCCATTGCCGTCTCATCCGGTAAGTTCAATCGTTCCGGTCAGTGGACCGCAGTCAAACCGCCGGATGATGCAACTTTGTTGACTAAACCAGGCGAAGGCTAATCACTTTCGTCACCTCAGTCGAAGTTTCGTGTTGTTCGCTCAGCACGCTAACCGCTCATGCCTTTGATAAGCCACGCTTATCACTTTTCACCTCAAATCGGAAAAATACGGTATCACCGATGCCTTTGAGCAGCCACGCTCATCACTTTTGCCGCCAAAACAAAAACTCGGGATCAACCCGAGTCTCTGTTTAATCTACCCCCGGAATTCCGAACTTTCATTCGGAGAAACCCTGTGTATCACTGCCTCTCCAACTAGGCAAGGCAACTATGCGAGCGAACGACTGACTCAGGTCTCAGGCAGACAACGGTTGCGTACGCACCACACCCGGTACCACCGCTACTTGCTTGGTTCTGTCATCCGATTGGCTTGGGAACAGCGTCAGTGATCGGCACTCCGCATTCTGCCAGCTTCCGCTGACCATGCCGTCTTTGTAGAGATCTTGATGAGTAGCGAAGAAGCAATATTTCGCCAGAATCGAGTTGTTATTAGTGGCAATCATGTGTTGCGTTTC
>CAYTDR010000555.1:0-5723 GCA_964436185.1 uncultured Candidatus Obscuribacterales bacterium
GACGTTCGGCTACTTCCTGGCTTGGAAGGAATGAATTTTTCCCGGTCCACTTGCTCTGCAAGGATGGGAATACCAAAATCTCACCTTGCTGGGTTCATCATCACTCGAATTGCTGGCGGGCTCATTGAGCTGCCACAGCAAACGCAAGTGGGGGATTTTATAGGTTTCATCGTCGTTCAAATTGCTGCCAAGCTCATGCACACCGCGAGCGGGGCTTTCGGAATTTCCCCTGCAGTTTTCACTCACATGCCCACGAGTTAGAATGAGATGAGTGCTATGTCAGCTTAGCTCCAAATACGGTATTGACCGGAGGCGATGATGACGAGAGATGAGGAGTCGCAGGACGATGAGGATTGCTTTGAGGACAGCCGCATAGCCGGCAAAGATCAGAGCAAGCAGTTCATCAAAGCGAAAAAGAGCAACTCGAACGCATTCCTCTCCTTCTCGGAAGGAATGCCGTCGGTCGACAAATTCGAGCTGGTGGAGAATTCTTCGGCCACTACGAGCAAAGCTGAGCCTCCTCCCACCATGAAGGTTGATACGACCGCACTGCCTGTGACACTACCAGGTGACACGCCGGCTAAGGAGCTTATTGGAGGTTCATTCCAATCGTTTAGCGAGGGAATGCCGAGCATTGATAAGTTTGCGATAACAGGTTTTCGTGAGGATGAGCTGTGTCTCAGTATCACTGAATACCTGACTTCCTCACACTTCCCTCTCGCCGACAAGTTCGATCAGACAGACCCGCAAAAATTGGCTGAATGCCCAGGTCTTCGAACTATTGGTTTGGTCATCGCGAGAATGTTTTCTGTTCCCTGGTTCGATCAAATTAAGATTCGGCTCGGTAGACGATTATTAGAACGCGAGTATTGCTTCGAAACTAACATAATTTCTATTGATACCACCCATGGTTCGCTTCAACAAATCCTGGATTTTGTTCATCAGGGTTATCACTCTACTAACACGCTTCTAACATGCTTATACGAGGACAAAGCGCTCAGTCAAGATGAGTACGTCGATCTATATCTCTGGTCTGAGGTCGCGGCACTCGTCACTGAAGTGAATGCCGCTCGCGATCTATATGATGCGGCCGGACCTGATTCTATGTTCTCTAAACAAGTTCTGGTAGATTGCCGAGACCCGGATGGAGAGCTGATCGCCATCGACGTAGAGGAGTTCGTTCAACAACTCGGACTGCGTAAATTGCACCAGTACCTTTTTGGCGAGTTTATTCGCGGTACACAATCCAGTCTCGTGCAACGTCTCTACGAGATGTACAGAAGATATATAAGTTCGTTCTCCGAGACGAGAGTCTCGGCGGAAGAGTTGATCAAGGTTTGCCTAGCCACCGGACTTGACCCGGAAAGCATCTAAGCAGCAGCCATCAAATCCAATGTCAGTTGTTGTATCTGGATTCTAATGCTTCCAGATGCATAGCGTCTGCGTATACCCAGAGGTCACCAGGTCTCCACGCCATCGGATTTCGAGTTCTGTACCGATATACGAGAAGCTGGCGTATAATTCGCCTGGCTGAAGGGTTCGACTCACCCCTCCTATCATTGGCGAGTCTAGTGCGCAGCTGGATGGCTTCGCGTTTCGACCAGCAAAGGGCCGGGCCTGGGTTACGACCCCGAGAGCGGCACAGAATGGCTATTTTCCCTGATGGCTGAGGCCAACCTAATACATAAACTGGTTCATCATGCATAACTAATAATGATAAGTCATGTTCGCAGAAAATCCACAAAAATCAGCTGCTAAAAACGTGAAAGCTCCTGAACATATCGTTATTTTTCATCCTGCCGCCATTGGCGACTCGCTTTTGGCGACTCCGGTGGCTCGTGTCCTGAAGCTGAACTTCCCACAGGCAAAGATTACCTGGTGGGCACATGGGGGACTGAAGACAACTCTGGAGCAAATGTGCCCATTTATTGACGCATTCATCGATTTCAACTCCAAGTCCAACTTGCTGGCCCGAGTCTCTCTGTTGCGAGGATTGAAGGCGGATTTATTCGTAGACCTCTCCAATTCGGCCAAGGGCAAACTTATCCCGGGTCTGTCCTTCGTCAAATCGCTCCACTATAGAAAGCGAAGTTCGAAGGAAACGCCCGTCGTGCACGCAGTTGACAACTTTCTCGAGACAGTCGAGCCTATTTGCGCTCGCATGCCTGAAAGTTTTTTTCCCACTATCTTCCCTGAAGATACACAGATTGACCCTGCAAAGCTCTACTCAAACCAGTTCACCGAGATACTAGCTGAGCTGGAAACTCGGGCAGAGCAAGGAATTCTGCCTGTCGGGCTAGTGCCGGGCGTCGGTAAACTGCGACCAAACAGACGCTGGCCTCTCAAACGCTGGGCCGAGCTCATTGAACTTATCAAAAGAGACGGCGGTTGCTTGCCGGTTCTCATCGGTGGTATCGAAGATAGTGCCCTTTCCGACGAACTGGCAGAAAGAGCAGGCAACCTTGATTTGATCGACGTATGCGGCAAACTGGAACTGCATGAGACGGCGGCAATCCTGCGCCGTTGTCAGGCTGTGGTATCAGGCGATACTGGTCCGGCTCACCTCGCTGTATCTGTTGGACGCCCGGTGATCGGACTGTACGGTCCAACACGGATCGCTCGCAGCGGTCCTTACAGAAATGAAGAACTGGCGCTCAATCGCGAGAGCTCTTGTCAATGCACTCACGTCAAAGCATGCAGATTCGCCACCACCACTGAAGGCGTTGATGACCTCGCCGGCAGATGCATGGGGGAGATTGGTGCCGAGTCCGTAATGTCCAAGCTCAGGCAGGTCGTAAATCAGGTACCGTGAACTGAGGCGCTCCTTAGTGACAGGTTTGTCGTCGACGCTCATCATGATTCGACATGCGCATCAGTGACTAAATCACCGGTCTCAATCTTATGCTACTGCTCATATCGGCTGCTTCTCTCAGAGTGGTACGGAAAGCATCTTGGTGGAATCTGAAGTTCCTGGTGAAGTCTTCCAGTGCCATCTCGCGAACAACTGCTTGCGGCAAGTTGACGTTCATCCTCGAAGTGTTGCCGTTACTGGAATATCTTGTCCTGGCGGATCTTCCATCGGAGCAATCGTAGGAAGCGATGATTTGCCAAACGGAGTCGATCTTGCATTGAAGTTTGATCGAGCTGCGTGCATGATACCCGGTCGATTCCGAAACAATTAGTCTGCAGTCGCTGGATAGATTGCGGGTTTCCAGGATTCTTTCAGTATCGACGCTAGATCGCGCCTGTTCGTCTGCGGAGCGGTAGGTGACAAATACCGTATCACTGCCATCGCGGTTATCGACATGAGCAGTAAGGACGAGCGGCACAGGCATCGAAGAGAGAAGGCTGAATGCACGGATTTCGTCTTCCGTTGGCAACGCCAGTATCTGACCTTTCTCTAGTACTACAACCGGTTTGCCGTAGGCATCCATGGTCGTAGACAGTTCGTTAACCTGAGCCAGGAGCCTCCAGTAACGAACATCTCCCAGACGCGGATGCGATGCTGCCAGCGAATGAAGCGATTCGCCCAGGCGCACGCGATGACATTCGCGTTCGCTCAAGTCAATCGTCGTTCCCAGTCTGCCGCCGATCTCAATGGTGCGTCGCTCTCCGGCATAGCGAAGATCTCTCAGTCGTTGGCCAAGCGGCGTATACATAGCCTTTTGACCCATGCCCAGATTGCGATTTCTGTTTGCGAACTCAACATAGTGAGAGCCGATCTCATCCTGGAATCTCTTTCTAGTTTCGTTGGCGAGTTCCGTGGACTCATTGTCTTCAGTGGTATCGCCGATGGCGCGTCCTTTTGAATCCACGTCATTGCCGAACTTGGCTTCTCCATTCTTGTCACCAGGTTTACGGAGGAAGTGCTTCGCATAGATCGCCATTTCCTTCTGGCTGGGCAGCCATAGGATCTGACCTTCGAATATGAACGGAACTCGCATTCCGTTGCGTAGTTGGTAGATTACTTCACTGCGATTGATGGTGACGAGAAGATCCATGAATCGCGCATCGCCCAGTTGTTTGGTGGCGATAGACTCGACTGTGTCTCCATCTCGAACAACGTACTTTGTGCGACTCTTTGAAAGTACTGCATTTGTTGCATTGGCGGCGGCAGCATCAGTGGGCGATTCTTGCTGTTCTTCGTTCTCTTCGGAGTCCTTCAGACCGACCGCCTCAGCAAATTTGAGGGCGGCCTTCAGTCCTGGGAAGTAAAGGACTTCGCTGCCATTGCGAAGTGTCAGTTGCCCGCCTTCAAAGGCTAGTCCTTCCGGCAACGGCTGACCAAACTTAATAGCAGCGATAATGCTGTTTGCCAGATGCGGAGGCAAACATCCGCGAGCGCCGGCCTGATCGATAGCCGGATTAATCTTAGCGTCGGAGCGGCCGGCTCCTTTGCCTTCAACAGCATCCATACGTGTGCCGTTCGGTTGCGCATCTCCTCTGATGGAAATACCTTCGATGCGCACTCCAGGTAGACCGTTTCCGCGCACACCATTATTAGTGGCGTCACCGCGAGTAGTATTAGTCAAGCCTTCGAGCGTTATCAACTTGCCGTTCGCGTCAATTTTAACTGTTCCAGCGGTAAAGTCCTTGCCGGTGCCGACATCGATTTTGATTCCTTGACCAGCGATTTCCGCCTTTGCGGTGGAGCCGACGAAATCTCCTCTGGTGCCAGGAACAGAATTGTTTCCTAATCCGATATTCTTGATCGAACCAGCAGTTGAAACCAAACCATCAATCTTGTTTCCTATAGTATTGCCCAGCGATCTTTCGGTTCTGCCTGTAATGTTCGCCTTGGCGGTGAGGTTCTGCCGCTCTCCTATGAGCACGCCATTGAGAATGCTTTGAGTCAATCCTTTCACGCTGCCCATGTCACCACTTGCAATGAAAGATTTGATATTGAGACCTCGAACTCTAGCACCAAGTTCAGCTCTGCTGGAGGGCAGTGCTTCGATTGGTCTGCCGATGAATGTGAAAGTCCTGTTGCCTCTGGTGGCAAGCTCGACTAACTTGACGCCGGTAAGCGGACAAGTCTTCAAAGTTCCGCCAATTTGAGCAACGCTATCCCCGGCGCGAATGCCAGTGATGCCCGACGAATCGGATGGCATCTTGATTCCTGCATTGACAGCAGTCAGCTCTCCTGGCACTCTGATACCAATGTTAATAGCAGTCTGGTCGGCAGCGACAGGTCGTCTGGTCCCGGCTGTCAAGTCGGCCGGAGATTTGATTCCGGGCGAGGAAAGGGAGTCTCCGACTGCTCGTACATCGGCGTTGCCTGCCGTCCTGGTGGCGCGGGCAATGGCAGAGCTTATCACCAGGTTGCCATCTGCCTTGACCGCAAGAGCATCGACTGGAGCGGTCATGGCTGCAGCAGATCTATCGAGCCCAGCAGAACGAATCGCTCTCTGTGCAAGGACTTGGCTGACCTGGGCCTGGCTGAGGTTCGATGCCTGTCCGCCGACGCCTCTGAAAACGGAAGCTTCTACCGGTCTACTCACATCAACTGGCTGCCTCGGCCCTTCAGTCTGACGAACAGACTGCGAAGAAGTCTGGCGCTCTGTTACAGAGGGAGCGGATTCGGAACGAACCTGCCTGTTTGCAGGCGTTTCAGCAAAGTCGAAGCCGGCACGGGCAGGGGCGTTCAAAGTCGTGTTATTGTCCGATGAATTCGGCCCGCTACCCGCATTAGCTGGACTGCTCTGTCTCTGTGTTGAAGTCTG
>CAYTDR010000556.1:0-3565 GCA_964436185.1 uncultured Candidatus Obscuribacterales bacterium
AGTCTGGTGCCCGCTCTTTTATGGATAGCCAGGTTATCGAACGGGTGAAGGAGCTCGAGCAAAGATCGTTGCTCACCAGCACCGAGCAGAGCCTTGCTGCCGTCAAAGGTGAAGAGATAGAGCGCCTGGCACTTCTCGATACCCTGACCGAGCTTTACAACTCAAGGACCTTCTACAAAGAGATTCAGGACGAACTCAAGCGTGCCAAGCGCTATAAGCGACCAGTGGCATTGTGCATGATCGCCATTGATGGCTTCAAAGACATCATGCGACAGTACGGTGCGTTAACCTCTGATGCCGTACTGAAGGTGATGGGAGACATTCTCCGTGGTGCCATTCGAGACGTGGATATTCCAGCTCGATACAGTGCCGAGGAGTTCGCGCTTATTTTCCCTGAGACGAACGCTTCCGGCGCTTCGATAGTAGCCGAGAGAATTCGACAGAGAATCGGCAACGAAGAAATTTCGCACAACTGGCACAACTTGAGAGTGACTGCAAGCATCGGTCTGGCGGCTTTTCCAGCCCATGCACGGGAAAGCGATGAGTTGATCGAAAAATCCGTACGCGCGCTGGAACTCGCTATGCAGCGAGGCGGCGACAGAGTCTGCACCATATAAAAAAATTCACCGGAACCATGAAGTTCATGATGCAGCCGTAATAGCGCCTGGCTGCACAGATACAACAACGGGTTTTCACGGTGATTTCAAGTGTCGACTAACATCGATCGGCGCAATCAAGGGAGACATTGCAACCGAGAGTGACTCCCGGAGCATGGCGCCATCGACATGAAATGGATTTAGCGCACAAGCTGCTTCACGCGCCGCACGAACGCTTCTGTAAGCGTTAGAATGAAACAGCCATAGTAATGTGTCGAACCTCGTCATGGTTCGACCTATAGGCGGTGTTCTTTTAGAGGTGACTGGATGGTCAGGTTCAACCCCTTGGCGATGTTAAGCGGGCTTTTCAAGGATTGGAAGCCGCTGGCCGTGATTATTGTTCTTTTCTGGTCGCTTTCGACTGCATTTCAGATCAGACCGGAAGCGGAGGTGAAAGACTGGCAGCATCTCTCCAACGTGCCACCTGATCAAATCACTGCGATAGTCATGGAACGGCTGTATAAGCATCCGCGTTTGAAAGAGATGAACCTCTACGAGCGTGAGCACTGGGTGAAGACCGAACAGGAGAAGGCTCTGTTAGGTAACAACATTCAGATAATCGAGAAGTTCAAATCGCCATTTGACAAAGTAACCTACGTCATCTTTACAAATCTGAGACTGGGACTGGATTTGCGAGGAGGCTCCCAGCTTCTGTTGCGTGCCATGCCGGCACCACCCCAAGTACCAGAAATCACGCCGGAGGTTATGCGTGGCGTTGAAACAGTTATCAACAACCGCATCAACAGTCTTGGCGTCGCGGAAACGGTTGTCCAGAGAGCAGGCAAAGACAGATTGATTGTCGAGCTGCCTGGTATCAAAGATCCTCAGCAAGCTAAAGATCGTCTCGGCACTACTGCGATGCTCGAGTTCAAAGAGCTGCTCTACGATGAAACCGGCAGTGTACAGCGGACGGCTACCGGAGCCCCGATGTGGAAAGACTGCGGTCTGACCGGTGCGGATTTCAAACAAGCGCAGGCGACGCCGATGGTTTCCGGCGCTGGAAGCTGGCGAGTTTCGTTCGAGTTCAAAGATGAAGGGGCGAGGAAGTTCGGCGCTCTAACGCAACGATTGGTAGGTAAGCAGATCGGTATATTCCTTGATGGGGAGCCGACGGATCGTACACCTGAAGGGCGTCCTGTATCGCTCAACGATTACTCCGGTGTGACGGTACGCGAGCCGATCACTGGTGGCAGAGGCGAGATCACGGGTAACTTCACTAAAGAGCAAGCAGTTGATTTGTCGCTCAAACTCAATGCCGGTGCGCTTCCTGTGCCTGTGACTATTTTGGAAGAGCGAACTGTCGGTGCAACTCTAGGTCAGGACTCCATCAGTAAGAGTCTTTTAGCCGGCTTGATCGGAATCGCTATAGTCATGCTTTTCATGCTGGTTGTTTATGGGTTGTCCGGAATGGTCGCCAACCTGGCGCTCGTTCTCTATACCGTAGCGACGATGGCGGTTTTCATCGCCATACCCGTTACGTTGACACTGGCTGGTATAGCTGGGTTCATTCTCTCCATAGGCATGGCTGTCGACGCCAACATCCTCATTTTTGAAAGGACCAAGGAAGAGCTGGATAGAGGCAAGAACCTCTACGTTGCAATTGAAACCGGCTTCTCAAAGGCGTTTTCCGCCATCTTCGACAGCAATGCCAACAGTATGATCGCCTGTGCTGTATTGCTGATGTTTGGAACACCCGTGGTCAAGGGATTTGCCGTTACGCTGGCGATCGGCGTGGCGCTTTCCATGTTCACTGCCATTTCAGCAACGCGTACTATGCTTCATCTAATTCCACGCAAGTGGGGTCTGTTCGGTCATCGCTACGATCGACCGAAGAAGCCCCAGGTACCGAGCAAGGAGGCCGTGTGAAAAAGATTCATATCGACATAGTCAAGTACCGCTGGTGGTGGATCGGCATTTCGCTTATCCTCACTATTCCCGGTCTCATTGGTATGGCTGTCAGCATGGCTGAGTTTGGCTCTCCACTCAAGCCAGGCATCGACTTCACTGGTGGCTCGATAATGCAATACCAGTTCGAACGACCGGCTTCCCTGGAGAAGGTGCGCGAGATCCTGGAAAGCAACGGTCTCACCGGCTCGCATGTCCAGCAGGCTTTTATTTCGGGCAAAGAAGTGATTGTCATGCGCACCAAGGCGATCGATGATGAGAAAGTGAAGAAGAATCTGGATGAGAAGCTGGAAAAGGAGATCGGTCCTTTTAAAATGCTTTCCATCGACAAAGTAACCGCGACCATAGGTCCGGAGCTGTTGCAGAACGGTCTCCTGGCGCTGTTCCTGACGTTGGGCATGATGATTGCCTATATCTCTTATCGATATATGTTCGACTATGCCATGTGTGCCATTGTCGCCATGCTGCACGATGTCGTCGTTCTCTGTGGATTCTATGCCTTGTTCGGACTGTTCATGGGAACGGAAGTGGACAGTCTCTTCATCAGTGCTGTTCTCACAGTCATCGGTTTTTCGGTTCACGACACTATCGTTGTCTTCGATCGTATTCGTGAAAATTCGAAATACGTAGGTAACAAGGTCAAGGACAAGGAAACTGGGCTCGAGACCAAGAAGACCTTCGGTGATGTTGCCAACGACAGCGTCAACCAGACTCTTGCTCGTTCTATCTATACGTCACTAACTGTGGTGCTGACGCTTTCCGCTTTGTATTTCTTTGGCGGCGTCACGACAAAGGACTTCGTCCTGGCGATGTTGATCGGTATAATCTCCGGCACCTACTCGTCCATCTTCAATGCCAGTTGCTTGCTCGTATATTGGCGCGAATATCGCCAGAAGATGGGCAGAACAACTGCACCGGCTTAGCCTTGTTAGAGCTGCTTAATTATTCGACTCTCGCGGCATCCTAGAATATAGGTACTGTAGAGATTGGTAATATGAGCGAAA
>CAYTDR010000556.1:3575-5702 GCA_964436185.1 uncultured Candidatus Obscuribacterales bacterium
CCGAAGAAAAATGGGATATTCTCACCCGTCCGGAAAAGCTCGGAGAGATTCTCGTTAAGCACGGCAAGCTCAACGTGACTCAGTTGGAAGAGCTGATTGGCGAGCAGAACAGGAGTGGCCAACCTCTGGGAGAGTTGATACTCTCCAAAGGATTGATGACGCGTACCGAGCTTCTTGAAGCGCTCGACTGGCAGCATAAGGCTGACAAGGTGATCATCGATTCGTTGACCGAGCTTATAAACAAGCCAAAGAAGAAGGATTAGATCGATCTCATTATATTGAGCTGACCAATGCTCTGGTGCCTGGTGCACAGAGTTTCGTTGACGACATGTTTTTATTTGGAAATGCATTTGGTGAGTGATGAAAGATCCTGTTTCTTCACGTTTTGAAGATCGTGTGGCAGTAGTCACAGGAGCTGCATCCGGTATTGGCCGCGCCACCGCGCTTGCCTTTGCCAGGCAAGGAGCGTCGCTTGTTCTGATTGATTTAAATGAGGAACAGCTGCTTGCTACGGCCAGTGAAATCGCGGGGCTGGGACGTGCTGCCACCACCATTAAAGGCGATATAGCTGCTATTGAAACTGCAGAGCGAGCCGTCGAGTCTGCTCGATTGACGTTTGGACGATTGGACTTCCTCTTCAACAACGCGGGAACCGAATTCGTCGCTCCTTTGCTCGAGACTGACATAGAAGATTGGGACAGAGTGATGGATGTCAACTTGCGTGGAACCTTCCTCATGTCGCGGGCGTGCTGTGCTGTTATGCGTGATACCGGATTCGGTGTCATTGTCAATAACGCATCTGACGCCGGCATTCGCGGAATCAGGCTCAATGCTGCTTACAGTACGTCGAAAGCGGGAATTGTGCACCTTACCAGATCGATCGCCCTCGACTACGCCCGCTATGGAATTCGCGCCAACTGCATCTGCCCTGGCTGCATCAGAACGCCTCTCTGTGAGCGTTTCAACGAGGAAGTCGGAAGCATGGCCGGCAGAAGTGGAAAAGAGGTCTTGGAGGAGTTCGTAATGGCCAACATTCCTTTCGAGCGGGTCGGTGAACCGGAGGAGGTCGCGTCAGTAGTGTTGTTTCTCTGCTCCGACGAGGCTAGCTATATCACTGGTGCGGTGATCCCAATAGACGGCGGGTTGACAGCAGGCATGTGATTTGGCGTGTCGCAGGCGATTCAGGAGATGGTCGCCTTCCGCTTCGCGTCCAGGAAAACACTGATGCGCAGCCAAGCGCCAACCTGCATTCGCCCGGCGAGGACGGGTAGATCCGCTCAGGCGGAGGGCCGTTTGCCACGCATCGCCTGGAACTTACGCTGTACGCTGTCCGTTCATCGTTTTTCCGTTCCCGCAGTTCTAGCGGATGGTAGCCTTGCCGGAGAACACGTCGTAATCGAAGGTAAACTTGATCTCTACTTCATCCGGCGACCCGTCCGGTAGCGGTCCGAATGGAGAGGCGCTCTTCACTGCTGTCATTGCTGCCTCATCCGAGATGGCGAGTTTAGATGACGTCTTCAATCTGAGCTTAGAAACCTCGCCTCGTTTATTCAATTTGAAGCTCACAGTGATCTTGTTGCTTTCATTGCCTCTGGGCGGGAACCATTTCTCTTTGATCTTGCGTTCCATCTCTGCCAGATATCCACTCAGGTCGACATCTTGCGCGGGACCGTCTCCGCCGCCGCCACCAGTACCGTTTGGTGAGCCACCGCCACCCTTCTGGTTCCCAGTTCCCGCCGAAGAAGCGGATTGGGGAACGGGTTGGGAAATGGGCGCTGGGCCTTCCACTACGGGTAGTTTCGGAAGGTCTGGCATAGGAGGCGCAGGAGTAGGCTTCGGTTGCTCCACTCTCTTTGGCGCTGGCGCTTTTTCTCTGGGTTTGGGAATGTCAGCTTTAGGTTGAGAACGTTGCCTTTTCTCCCGTTTGGGAGGTGGGGGCGGTGGCTGTTCTTCCTTAGGCGGAGGATCGAGCACGAAGTCAATTTCTGTCTTTTGAGGTTCAGGCTTGTGAGCCAATGACGCAATTCCAAGAATGAGAAGGACGACCAGGACAGACAAGTGAACCAGGTATGAACCGCTCGTAGCTTCCGGTAGCCCGAAGTAGAATCGCACGAAGTGCCGACCCTG
>CAYTDR010000557.1:0-5701 GCA_964436185.1 uncultured Candidatus Obscuribacterales bacterium
CAACATTATCATCAATACTGCTACCAATGATTTCGTCAAAATAATCGACTTCGGCATTTCGAAGATGTGTTCGGCTGATGGAAGGGAACCTCAACAGATCGATCAATCCGGCGACATCTTCGGCAGCCCGCTTTATATGAGTCCGGAACAATGTCTTGGTGAGCCGCTCGATCGTAGAAGCGATATCTACGCTCTTGGCTGCGTAATGTACGAGACTATCTGTGGCAAACCGCCTCTGATTGGTGAAAATCCTATAAAGACAATCTACAAACATGTTCATGTTGATCCGGAGCGTTTTGCGCTGGTCAGACCGGATCTTAAGATACCGACATCTGTAGAGATGATTATCTTCAAGGCGCTTGAGAAGTTTCCAGCCGATCGATTCGAAGACATTACAGAGATGAAAGTTGCGTTGTCGATGGCCCGTAGCGTCATGCAGAAACGCTGAAGCTGAAGTAGAATGTAGCCGTTCAAAGTCTTCTACGAGGTTTTCGATGAGATTGCCTAGCCGAGCGTGCTTTTCACTAGCGCTGATTGTCCTCTCAACGTGCCTATGTCCTCTTGTCCACGCGACACCGTTCCAACAGCATTACTCAATCGGAAAGACGTATCTGGAGAAGCAAGACTTCGATATGGCTATTCAGGAGTTCAACGAGGCGCTGAGGCTTAAACCCGGCGATGACACGGCGCTCATCGATCGAGGAACAGCGTTCAATGAAATTGATAAGTATGATAAAGCCATTGCTGATTTCAGCAAGGTTATAAAAGGCTCACGGCAAAGCTATCTTGCTTACAACAACAGGGGCGTTTCATACCTGCGAAAAGGTTTGTATGACAATGCGCTGTCGGATCTCGATCGGGCGATGAAAATCGAGCCGGTGCAACCGTTTGCTTACCTCAACGCGGCCGGGGCAGCGTTGTGCGCAGGCAAGGGCGGTCAAACGGCGGACAAGCTTAATGCCTGGCTTTCAAAAAGTGATTGGAGAGACAAGCTGACCATGCACGGTGCTATCCTCACTGCCTTTTGCTACCGTCAGGCCCGCGATAACAGCGCCGCCGAAAAGCTTATTAAAACCGGTTTGTCCAGGGGCGACAAGTTTGCCTGGCCGTACCCGGCAATCGAATATTTGTCCGGCAAAATCAACAAAGAAAAGCTGATGGAAGCCGCCGAGGATAGTGCGTATGACTTCACCCAGGCCAAATGTTTCCTCGCCCTCGAGTCAATTCTGAAAAAAAATGACATGAAATCGGCAAGAGCACATCTTGATTGGGTGACCAAACACGGAGTGCGTAACAGTGTCGAGTACTGGATAGGGCGTGGACTGTTGAGAAACGCAAGCAACGGACAAACACAGCGATAACCCTTTGCAGGGGCTTCGGACGGCGCTTCATGTAAAGAGTGTTGGACAGCTTGTTGATCTCCATATCTGGCTGCTACGATGGACTTGGTCGGTCATCAGTCGCTTATGGATGAGGAGTTCAATGTGCCGTCATTAAGACAATCTCCGGTTAATGGTCTGGCTGTGGAGCATCATGTTCCTGGTCGTACGAGACTGAGGATGCATAAACGACACGCATCGCCTCATAAAGTCAGGAGCACTCATAAGGAGCTGGAAAAGCTTCCTGGCGTGGAGAAGGTGGAATTCAACGAACGAACAGGAAGTTTTCTCGTCTATCACTCCGACCATCCCGAAATGTTCGGACTGCTCACCGAAGCCACAGGCGCTCTGGCAGGACAGTTCTTAGAGCTCGTAGTGGAGGCGGAAGAGGCTGAGATTGCCGGAGTATTTATGCTTGGCGGAATTCTGCTTGCAGGCGTTTACAGATCGTTGTCCAATCGTGTCAAGCCAGAGCGAAAACCAGGTCTGGTGCACCACTCCGAGGGACGCACACGTTTGAAAGTTCATCCTCACCACAGCAATCACAAACATATGAGCCATCTCAAAGAAAGAATGATGAACATCGAGGGTGTGGAAGAGGTTCATGTAAACCCGCGCACTGGTTCCGTCCTCGTGCATCATGATTCGAAGCATGAAACCATGCATGGTATCGGCGAGGTGTTGAAAGAATATTCCACAGAACTATTCCAGTGCGTGGTGAAAGGAGAAAATCCAGCGTTAGCCGGCGTGCATCTTTTCACGGAGGCGCTCATGGACGGCAATGGCAAGTCTGATTCAACCAGGACATTGGCTGCCGCTGCAGGTATCGTAGCCATAATGTTCGTATTGCCGGAATTTCATGCCCGGCTCTGAAATTGTTTAAGTAAGGAATCCCTTCTCCAAGGTCGAAATGCTTCCAACGGGTTAACAGGCACTGAGCCGAGAATGATTGGTCAACTGAAGACTAGGAAACTAATCATTTTCGCCGGTGCAGTGATTGCAACCGTATCGATAACGCTTCTTCTCGCCGTTCCGCTGTCGGGGCTGGAATCGATGATTGCCTCCCAGCTTGATGTAATCGTTGGCGGAAAGCCGGTCGAGCTGTCTTCGCCGGGCGGGCTGCTTCAGTCCATATTGCGGATTCTTCTCGTCGGTCTGTTTGCCTCCCTTTCCGTGCTTTCGGGATTCAAGCTCGTTGGTGCGCCCCTTGCTCTCGTTTGGCTGCAGCTCGTGGCATTGTCCGTGGTGCTCAGCCTGGGACTGTCAGCCGTCAATTTTCAACCTAACGCCACCTTGTCTCTCACAATTGCCAGCAGCCTTGGTACTGTTGCCGGTATCATGATATCGATCATCAGAGTGCTGGAGACTCAAGTAGAAAATCAGGGCAGGCAGATTGATGTATTGAGCAAGGAGCTCGTAGAATCGACAATTCAAATAATCAAGGATGATGAGAAAGAAAGAAGAGTCCTGGCAGCAGATCTACACGATCAGGTGCTGAACGATCTGAAGTTTCTTCGACAGCGCCTCAGCCACATAGAGACAGTCGACCCCACTTTGCGAGCAGAGCTTGATGGAATGTTGTCCGGATCGATGCAGCAGATTCGAGAGGTGATGGACAGTCTCAATCCGGCAGTGCTCGATCATCTGGGGTTCGTAGATGCTGTTGAGGATCTGATCAGAAAAGGCTCCAGCCGTAGTGGCTATAAGGTGCGGTTCAAATGTTCGGTGGAGACCGTCGATTTTGACAGCTTCAACAAGATTGAGCTGACGCTGCTTTACCGCCTGATACAGGAGTCGGTGACCAACGTATGCAAGCATGCCGGTGCCACCGTGGTGCGGGGGCGAGTCAAGTATGATGGCGACAATATACTTATCTCCATCACTGATGACGGTGTCGGCTTGTCTGCAAACGTTTCGCATGACTCTCGTGGTCTTCGATACATGAAACAACGAGCGAGCATCATCGGAGCCCATGTCAATTGGCAGCCGGGAGAAGAAGGTAAGGGAACAAGAGTGACTATTTCACTTCCCCGAAATGCTGGACGGGCGGGTGTTTAGTCTGTCAGTGACGTGTGGATGCGCGATCACGGGTATATAAATTAGAGTTCTCGATTGAGGGAGGGAGCCAGTCATGCGAGCGATGATTGTCGAGGATATGCCGGCGTTGCGTTCCCATGCCAAAGTGATCATGCTCGAGGTTCTCGCCGACGTGGAGATCGTGGAGGTAGAGAACGGTAGGGATGCGGTTCGTCTGGCCAGGGCACTGGTACCAGATATGATTCTCATGGATATCTCGATGCCGGAATTGAACGGCATGAAGGCAGCAGAGGAGATCTGGTCCAGCAATCAGACGGCGCGGATTCTATTTTGGTCTCAATACCACCGCGAGGCCTATGTCCGAACCCTCGGCAGAATAGTCCCTGACGAAGCCATTCATGGTTACTTGCTCAAGGGTGAGTCCGATGAGAAGCTCAAGGAAGCCATCTCCAGCGTTTTTATCAATGGAGATCCCTACATAGACCCGGTAGTCGAGGGCGTTCAAACGCGGCTCAACTCCAGGTGCGATTCACTTAGCGACACCGAGTTCGAGGCTTTGCTGGACGTGGCGGTCGGAATGACCGATCGAGCGATCGCCGCTCGACGACATATTAGCGTGAGGGGAGTGCAGAATCGTCTCTCGATGCTTTTGAGCAAGCTCGTGAAGGGTGAAGAGACTCACATTCGCGAAACGGTCGGCATGGAGGTTTTCAATCCTCGCAGTCGAATAATCTATGTTGCACTGTTGCGAGGCTTGATCAATGCGGAAGATTTGCCTGATCTAAACGAGCAAACCTGGGCGTGGATAGAAGATGAGTTCGATTATCGCAGACGCTCGTCTTGAGAATCACGGCTTCCGTTTTGATTTCTTGCTGAACCGCCTCAACCTTCGAGTTTACTGGCAGGAAAATAGTAAGATCAGTTGGTCGTTAGGATTCGAGGGTTTGTGATGTCAGTAATGAACGTGCTCGGCGTTACTCTCATGGGCGAAGAGTTCCACCAGGAGTTTTTCACCATGATTGAGGAGTGTTTATCCATGAACCGGAACTCCTCTGAGTGTGTGTATATAGATGCATTCGCCAGCCCGACCGAGTCCAACCATTTCATGGTCGTCAGCATCTGGACGACGGAAGAAGCTTTGATGGAATGGTATAAGAGCCCCTTTCACATGGATTTGAGAAAACGTGGCATGCAGGGAATGTTGAAGAGCTATTTCAGTCATCTAGCTGCGATGATTCCTGAGAAGAGCCATCAATGGACGCGCCCCGAAAAGGCTTCCAAAGAATCCTGAGCATCCGTTTTGCATTACTGCGCGATTGTGCACTGTTGATGTGTTTATAGTCGTTGTTTGTCGTCTCACCATCTGTAGTATTGAACATGGCTGCATTTTCAGAGGACGAGGAGAGTCTGACATTTGTCGGACAGGTCCCGAGCCGCAACATGAGAGGATAGATGACAGAACATGGAAGGAACGAGTTTTAACCAAGATTTTGAATTGGACGGCAGCGGCACCGCAGGTAGCTGCTACAGCGCGTTTGCTGATGAGTTCAATTCATTGATGAGAACACCGCTGACTGACTGCGGCATTAAGACAGCATCGTCCGGCACGCTGGATGTTATAGATGAGGACAATGCAGAACCGGTTTCGTTCAATGCTCAAGCAGGCGAACAGCGGGCGTTAGGCCAGCCGCAACCTCAGCCTCTGACCGATCGACCGGCGAATGTTCCCGAGGGAACCATAGAGCCCTCCTGTTCAACATCGATCGAGTCGGACTACCGCATCAGGCAGTTCCTCGCTGACATGGCAGCAGGCAACCCGAGGACTGCGAATCGCCACGTCAAGGCAATGACTGAGTTGTTGCAGGAAGAGTTCGACAGATGCGGTCAGAACACTCTTAACTGGTTCTACGATCGCTTGCAGAGAGACATGCGTCTGCATCCTGATTCACCTTTGCAGATGGAAATTAGTAATGCCGAAGTGCGAGCAGGAGATCCCACACAACTGCGCATGTTTCGAACCCAAGCCGATGGGACTCGCAGAGCGGTGGGCACCATTTCATTCCAGCTTCGTCCGGCTCGGTAGTTTAGGCTTCGAAAACGCGGTTAGCGTATGGCATTACGCGCCCGCAGCTCACCCCTGGCAGTAAACAAAACGAAGAACATGTTACTCGTTATCGTCCTTTGAATCGTCAATCTCTTCGTCGAATTCGGGTGCTAAGAGTTTTGCTAACTCTTCTTGCAGCTTTTGTCTGTCCACCCCTCTCTTGAACACGAGCGTAATCAGA
>CAYTDR010000558.1:0-5700 GCA_964436185.1 uncultured Candidatus Obscuribacterales bacterium
CCTCTTGTCCAACGCCGTCAAGTTTTCACCGCGAGATTCAGTTATTAAACTCAGAGTGATTTTGACGCCTTCCCATGCTCGTTTTGAAGTTGTTGATTCCGGGCCGGGAGTGACTCCTGAGGACCAGAGCCGACTGTTCCAAAAGTTTTCTCAGGTGACCAAAGACAAACAGTTGAAGAAAATCGGCAGTGGTCTCGGCCTATACATCGCAAGAATGCTTGTGGAAGCGCATGATGGCGTCATCTCGTACAGCGTGACAGATGAGGGGAGCACATTTATTTTCGAGATTCCCAACTGATCTGGTGCATTAATCCTTTGCGAAGAGCAAGGCTTTGAACGTTACGTCTGGCGCAGTTGGTTCGATCAATCGGCGATCTTTGAGGAAAACCCTTGTCGCATCCGGATTTGGCGTTCCTTCTCCGGGCTCCCTGCTCGTGCTGACGATCAGGCGAATTAATTCACCATGGTTCTTCGACTTAAACACCAAACGGTCTCCATCAGCGCCTCTTTCACGCGTGATGTTCAGGCCGGAACGTTCGAACAGGCGATCGAATACACCGGTTTTGTCATCCAGGAGATCTTGCCATCGCAGCTTGCAGAGAGACGAGAAGGCAGAATAGTCGCCCTTCTCGAGGGAGCGGATCAATTTCATGGCGTCTGTTTTTAGACCGCCTTTGAGTTTTCCTTCAGGGTCTAGTTTCTCGAGGATGTCCTTGTATGGTTTTTCGTGTTCCATTTGCTGGATTTTGTGGAGTGCTTCTCTCGAGCGTTTTGCGATCTCCGGATCGGAAGAAAGCATTCCTTCGTGTAAGAACGGCTTGGCTTCCGTTCCGATCTCTATAAGTGCTTTTTGAGCGGCTTCCCGAGTAGCATAGTCTTCGGAGCCCAGGTCTACCATAATCAGCTTGATCTTTGCGGCGGTGTTTTCTGCGGTTCTGCATTCCTCTCCGAAGTCGATTTCGCAATTTGCCAGTCCCATGGCTGCTAAGGTGTGTTCTCCGGTTTTGGTTATTCGGGCATTGAACTCAGCGAACGTAGCGGGATTGAAACAGGATAGAGCGTATTGGCTTAAAGTCAATGCACCATCTGTGGTGGTAGAGTCGGGATAGTAAGGCAGATTGTCTGTAGTCAAGGTCGTGTCCTCGCGGGAAGTGTTTGGTCTTTAGGACTGACGTTTGCAGGCACCACGGGCGATGCCCGGCGACGTTCCTTCACAACTGTTGGAACGATCGGCTGTCAAGGCTCAGAGGGCGATATGCCCGCGCTTTTGCGCGTTTAGCCGGGCATTCTTTGTCGTCGAGACAAAGCATGGGTGTTCCAAATTTGAGTCTAAGTGAAACGTTCGATCCGAGAATGCTCGGGGGGTGGGAGCCGGATGTGGTCTTCACATTACTATTTCAAACTGGATTCGTTTCAGATTCGTTACTGCTGATTGTGGCTGTTTGCTCTGAATTCAGGTCGGCGTTGGTAAAGCGGATTGTTCGATTAATTTCTGCCGGCGGGCGTCGGGCTCTGGGAGAGTAGGTGGCTCAATAATCCGTGAGATTTTCGCAAGAGAGACGAGGGATACCTCGCCTCGTCACCTGGTGTGATGGAGATGGCTATATGGGGGCGTTTTTGGAACGCTAGTTTTTTAGATAGTGGTCGGCGATTTTGTATCCCCAGCCCTTGGAGTTCTCGATGATGGAGGGTTCGCCGGGTTTGTCGAGCTTGGATCTCAATCGGAAAAGACAGGTTCTTATTGCTTCTTGACCGACTTCGGAGGATGAATCCCAAACATGAACAATCAGTTTTTCAGAAGTGAAAAACGTGTGTGGATGTCGCATCAGGAATTCCAGGAGTGCAAACTCTTTGGGCAGGAGCTTGGCGGTTTTTCCATGAACAGTTGCGGTTTTCTCTGCGTAGTCGAGAGAGATCTGTCCGGATGTTCGCGATGCGTCGAAGAGGCCAGTAGAGCGTCGTAGTAGAGCCCTTACCCTGGCGCGAAGCTCGCGAACGTCGAACGGTTTGGTCAGATAATCATCAGCGCCGCACTCCAGCCCTGTACTCTTGTCGACTACATTGGACTTTTGCGTAAGCATGAGAATCGGAATTCGTCCGCCTTTGGCGCGATATCTGAGACACACCTCCGTTCCGTCCAGCTCCGGTAGTTGCCAATCAACGATGGCCAGGTCGAAGCCCAGGTGTTTTAGAGCTTCCAAGCCTTCCTCGCCGCTGTAGGCTATCTCCGGTGAATGACCTTCTGACTTGAGAAAATCAGACAATGCCTCAGCTACCATCGGATCGTCTTCGATCACTAGAACCTTAGCCACTTCCGTTTCCTCTGGTAGTTTGTGAGGTTTATACCTCACTCCGAACTGATGATAAACGTTCCTCTCTCGTTAGTGGAAGCCGCATATGCACGATCGTGTTATCGGCTACTCTTCATTCCTTTGCACATTTTGGTTCGCCGGAGAGCCCATGCGTTCGTCAATCTTTCATGGTCGGCGAGTGGAATTCGATGCATCGGCTTGAGGCTGGCGGCAAGCTTGTCGAATTGGCGTTCTACCCCTGTGCTGTCGTTGCGCAATTTGTACTCATAAGCCAGTCCGTCGATCCTGGCTTGAAACAAACCATTGAATATCGGTCCTTCTTCAGCAAACTGGCTTGGGTCGGGCTTGATCTCGTCTACGATCTGTTCTGCCTCGGTCAAGTGTCCTCTTCTTGCCAAAACCCAGGCGCGAACAGCTTTATGCTGAATGTAGTAAAGAACTTGATTGCGTTTAGCGGCTGGTGTGGTCTGGTCTGCCGCCCACAAGGCTTTTTCGACGAGCTGCTCTGTCTCAGCGTCAAATTCAGCAGCGTAAACTTTGGCGTAGACCATTTGCATGCAAATGTCGGTGTACACCGAGAAAGCTCTTGCTGGCTGCGTTTGGAATTGGCTTTCAATTAGCGCCAGTACATTCCTGGTGATCGGCTCAGCCAACGGCGAATGCTGCGCTCTCGCTCGGAGAAGCAGCTCCTGCCATTTTGCGATATCGATCATTTTGTCTGAAGAAAGCCGCAGACGTGTTTTCAACAGCTCATAAGCAAGTCGAAGTTGCTTGCGCTCGATCAGCGGGCTTGTCAGGGGATCGGAACGGTCCATAAATTCCTGGATCCATTCGCTGTAGAGCTTTTTGTAGCCCTTCGGTGTGTTTGGTTCGATTTGGCGGAAGAAATAGACTGCTATCTGCGAAGCTTCAATTACGTGTCCAGTGTTGAGAAGAACCTGCATGAGTCGGTACTTTTCGTTTTGACAGTAGACGCTGCCCTTGTCGAATAATTTTGTCGATATCAGCCAGACGCGACGTTGATCGACAAGGCTTTGATTGAAATCACCTTGGGCTGAATGAAGAGAATAACAACGATGCCAGTAGCGAAGTGCCAGAAGATCCTGGCCATTCGCCGGCCGCGATTTATCAGATGCCACAGTCTGAAGAACTTCTCTTGCACGATCGAATTTGCCCGTTCTTGTCAGGATTTGGGCGATGTTAAGCTGCATCTCTATTTCCGCTCGAAGGTTTTTCTCTCCTGTGCGAAGCAATGAAAGAGCGTTTTCGTATAACAATAAGGACTTGCTGTATTGGCCATTCGTGTAGGCGATGTAGGCCTTCCGAGATGGTTGCTGCCAAGACGTAAAAGGTGCAGTGGTGGCTGCTTTGCAGGGGCAGATAGGCAGCAGAGTTGCTAGACCGAACGCCGATAATATCGCTCTGATTCGGTTCTTGATAATCCACCTGTGCATTTATGGGAGTTTCCAGTTACTAGTCAGAATTCCCAAAACAGACAGTCCGATAACCATAAGATTATCGGACGAATGCTCTAAACCAAACACTCTAGTAGAGTTTTATGTTTTTGATTAGGGAGCCAGCTTAGTTGCCGGCTTCTACGGTAATGCCTTCAATGTATGAGCCTGGGCATACAAGTACATTACCATTGTGCTCTCTGTACCAGCGAAGGGCTTTCGCTTTGCGGTGAATTGTACGCTTTCTGTGGCTGGCGAAAGAGTACTCAGGTGGCTTCAAGTGGAAGTAACGACCTTCGTCGCCACATGCTTGTGCAAAGGCGGCTGGGGCTGAAACCATCGATAGGACTGCAATTAAAAGAAGTGCTCTCATTTGAAATACCTCTCCTTTCTGAGGTTTGGTTTTTTCTAGACCCTACTAATCTGGGAGCGGCCAATTTCTTGAACCGATTGACTTCTTCAGAAGAAGTCCGAGTTGATTTTACTATTCCCAGGGGTGAATGAAATATGTCAAGCTTGCGAAAAGTTATCGTCAAGTGGTTTCTTGATCGCTCGCATGACCAGCTAAACGCCGCTGGGAGCCGAATTTGCTGATATTTACTGTTAGCATCTTTCTTATAAGTTGTCGCTACATTATCTGACTGATTAGCTGCATATTCTTGGTTTTCGGAGGGAAAGTAGAATTTATAGCTGTTTCAGATTTCAAGTGGTTTGTATACACTGGATATATCTGTCCGTAGAAAAACAAATCACGCCGGTGCTTATAGGTAGCAGTGTCCAAGACTCGTAAACCAGACATTCGCTCAAGCAGAATGCCTCCTCAACCGACAGACAGTCGTGATGCACTGCATTGGTTTGTCGACAATTATGGACTCTATACAGGATCTGTTCGCGGACTATTTGTTTCTGACTTCGGAGAGTTTCAGGAACCATATCTGGAGTCGGCCTTAATCAACCTGAGGTCGAGAAGCATAGAACCTTGCGTGATTCCAGGAGAGGTTTTATACGGGCAGGCAGAGGCGTTGTTTGCGCAGGCTGTAGGCCGAAGCCCATTCGGTCAACCGTTCGTCTCTATTTTTGAACTTGATATCCTGAGTGCGGAAGTTGCTGTTCTAAAGGATCTGGAAGCGCCTTTGAATGCGCACCACTTATGGTATCTATATCACTATGTTTTGTACCCGCGAGCTCTCTTTAACAAGGCCACTGTAATAATCAGCCCGCTGGGTGTGGATGAGTTCATAGCCTACGGTTCCGACTGCGAGGATCTGGAATTTGCCGGACACCGCGCGTCCTGGGATCGGCTCGTATGGTTAATGGATGCTACTCTCATCGATTTGCATCAGTTCCGGCAGGTGAGAACGGAAGGCTTGCCGCCGATGCTCAAGTGCGAATACAACCTGTTCAATGCAATGAAGGAACGAGGATTGCCGGTTGTGGCACAACAGGTCCTCGGCGATTATGTCCTGGATATGGCGCTCGCCGACGGAGACAACCGTATCGCCATAGAATGCGACACGCTCGTCTCGATAGACTCCAAATCTCCAAACAGCGCAGAAGCAAGGAAAAGCCTCGTGCTACTCAGCGATGGATGGAAGATTGTTCGGTTTACCACAGCGGAGATCAACTGCGATCTTACCTTTTGTGTGGATGCAGTTGAACAGGTCTGGAGCCAGGGACGAAAGAAGTCCGCCATCGGCAGGCTCATATCCGGAAAGGCGCAGACCGCTGTAACGGAGTTGCCAGACGACGAAGTTCAGCGAATGTCGATCACTCACCACGCCGGACCCATTGCCATTACCGGTGGTGCTGGTACAGGCAAGAGCAGTTGCATAGCACGCCGGGTCGAGTATCTTATCGCCCAGGGCGCAAATCCGGAACGCATTCTTGTACTGACACACTCGGCTGAAACTGCCGGGCAGATGAAAAAGGCAATT
>CAYTDR010000559.1:0-5699 GCA_964436185.1 uncultured Candidatus Obscuribacterales bacterium
ACTCAGTAACCAAGGCAGATGTGGACAACGTCATTCGAGATCTATTCGACATCTCGAATGCCGTCACCGTTATATCCGGGACTATCGACGCAAACGACAAACCGGATGAGAAGAAACCTACAGTCGACAAAGAAAAGTAAGCAAACCAAAACCAAATGCACGCAAGAATCACAAAGCTCTTAATAGCCGTCACTTTCCTGAGCACAGTTACTGCCCCCGTGGCCCGAGCTCAATCAGTGCCGATGCCGAACTCAGAGCGCAGTGCCCGGGCTTCCGGGAGTGCGCTGCCGAGCCTCTTCTATATCAATAAAAAGGGAGAGCAAGCAGTCCCGTATTCGTTCCATCTGGCTAGACCGTTCAGCGAAGGACTGGCCCCCGTACTTATCGACAATCAGTGGGGTTACATCGACAAAGCCGGCAATTTGAAAATCGGGGCTCGTTTCACGCATGCACGGTCGTTTTCGGAAGGTCTGGCGGCTGTAAAAGTCAGAGACGATTGGGGATACATCAACCCGGCCGGTGAGGTGGTGATCAAACCAAGATTTGCCACCGCCGATGATTTCAAGGACGGTCGGGCGGTTGTGGATATTGGCAGAGAATCACCGGAATTTCCCGCTGCCGCGCAAAAGCGACTGGACGATATCGTCAAAGATCCTCAAACATCCAATTTAAAAAAGGCCCTTATGGCCATCGCCGGCTCGCGCAAGGCAGGCATCATCGACAGGACAGGCACATTCATCATTCCTGCCGAATTTTCGACAGTCGATAGTTTCAGTGACGATCTCGCTTTGGTGAGAAAGGAGCAACAGATCGAGTTTCTCGGTCTGGATGGGAAAACGGCAATAAAACTCGAGCTATATGATGATGCTCGCCCGTTCTCCGACGGAATGGCAGCCGTAAAACAGAAAGATCTTTGGGGCTTTATCAATACATCCGGCAGACTGACAATCAAACCAAAATTCGAACAGGTTCAAGACTTTCATCATGACCTCGCTCCGGCGAAACAATCAGGCAAGTGGGGATTCATCGACAAAAGAGGCGAATGGACCATCAAGCCGAGTTACGATTATGTCTGGGAAGGTTTCGAAAATGGAGTGGCTGTCGTCGGCAACGACCTCTGCCCGGTCGAACACCAACCGGGTGAGCTCACCAGGATTGGTGGCGAATACATCGTCTCGAAACGCACGGAAGTCGAGTCCCAGCCCGATGATTCAATTACGCCCTTCGCCCCTTCGCGATTCGCTTATCCTGATTACCGATTTGCCCTCATCGATCAGCAAGGGAAAGAACAGACCAAGATGAACTTCGACCTCATCGGGTCGCTGTCGAACGGAGTACGCTCCGCCAGAATTGATGGGCAGTTCGGCTTCATCGACAACATGGGTAACGTGATCGTTAAACCGAATTTCCGCTGGGTATCATCTTTCTCCGACGACCTGGCACTGGTTCAGGAAGGAAAGGCAGAACCGCGAGAAGTCGAGCGAAACCTGCAGCTGCTCAAGAACAACACCGTTCCTGCTGTGGTCAACGATCCGAAACTGATCAAACAGGACATCGAAATTTGCTCGAAGGTGATTGCCGCCGATCCGACCAACGTGCTTGCCTACCGTGATCGTGGCTATCTCAAGTGCAGTCTTTCGGAGTTCAAGGACTCCCTCGAAGACTTCAGGCAAGTGGATAAGCTTTGCCCCGTATCAGCGGATGGCTCTTACTGGCTCGGTATGGCAGAGTTGCAGTTGGGAGATTACAAAGACGCCGTAGTCAGTTTGAGTAATGCTCTCGAGAACGAGCGCACAAACGCTCGGACCTACTACGCCAGAGCCAAAGCGTTCTCCGAGCTGGGCGAGTACGAGCTGGCTTTGAGGGATATCAATCAAGCAATCGCGCTCGACGATCATCCGTTCTTCCAGGGCGTGAGAGGAACAATCTATGAGAAGAGCGGCAAAGCGGAAAAGGGGCTGAGCGATCTGCAGATAGGAAGGCGGGCTCCCATACTTGATCCGTGGCCAACTGGCGCAAAGTCGCAGCAGGAGATCGAGAAAGAGATTCAGGTCTGCAAGGAAAAAGCCAAGGAAATCGAAGCGGCCAAGAAAGACGACAAGCTGCTGGCATTGGCCGATGCTCGCTGGGCAGACGGCCTGGATTCGCTGCGAAGACTGAAGTTAAGAGAACAAAAATTGCTCGAACTGGAAGAGCTTTACAAAGAGTGCCTGGAATTGCGGCGCAACTCAGTTCGCTTGTCTAAATCGGGCACCGCCAATGGTAGCATCCCGCTCGTGTATAAAGACGACCTCGCCAATGCGCTGGCACAACTTTCCAGTTGGTACGTGCGCGTAGGACGGTACGACGAAGCAGCCAAGCTTCTCGAAGAGGCCATGCAGATCGTCAAGGACTTAGGCTCGACCACCAAAGAGGCAGATTTCTTGAACGATCTGGGTAAGGTTTACCTCGCCCAGGACAAGTACGACGAAGCGGAGAAGAGTTTCGAAAAGGCGCTCTCGCTAACAGAGAATCAAAATTCGACACTGGGCAAGATCGTCAGAGGTCAAACGCTCAATGCGCTCTCTGCCTTGCTCACCAAACAGAAGAAGACTGTCGATGCGAAGACTCGCATGGACGAAGCAAGTAAGCTGCTCAAGTTCGGCACGCATCTGGCATTCTTGCCCAGCCCGCCTCTGTCGACCTCTTCGACCAGCGCTCAGGAGCTCTACGAATTTGCTTTGCAATCAAGAGGGCTGGGATTGATTGAGACCAGCCGTGATTACATGCGACTGGCACTGGAGAAGACCGATTCGAACGATCTGAAGAAAAAGGCTGAGCGCTTCTTAGATGTGCAGATTCCCAAGACAGAAGTCGACTTGAAGTTGACCAAAACCTATCAGAAAGGGCGCACCGCCGAGGCCGCCGGCGACTTTCCTTCGGCAGAGCAGATGTACCGTGACTGCATGACTAACAATCCCGACTTCGAATGGTCCTATGTCGACCTGGCCAGGCTCAAACGGCTCACAGGCGAGCTAGGAACGGCAGACAAGCTGATCAAGAAGGCGCTCGCTCTCAATCCGGACTACATGGAAGGATGGTTGGAGCAGGCTCGCATCTGCAAAGCCAGAGGCGAAGAGGATAAAGCGAAGGAAGCCCTGGACAAGGCCGTCTCGCTCGATCCTGATAGCCAGCTGGCTCAATTCGAGCAGAAGCATCTGAGCGTTAATTGACCTTCAGCGGTCTTAGGGCAGCGCCCCTCGGTTGTTGTTTGCATCCGTCGGCGGCTTGTTCTTTTTTCGCAGGAAGGCCTGCATTCGGAAGAATGTAGCCGTGGGCTTACGCTTCTTCTGAACAATCTGCTGTCCGGACCCTGTTGTTGACACATGAACGTACGTCTCGACCTTCTCAGCGCTGTCGTGGACGTGGCTTGCTAATTTATCGTTATTTGGGTCTTTCTCGTTGTTTGTCTCTTTATCCATCATCGAATTACCGCCTGAAATATTGGGACAAGGCGCGCAAAGCGTTCGATTGATTAGGAAGGTAAGATGATTAGAGGCAACTGACTGGGCTTGCTGCGGAATTGTTCCCGACCGGCAACAATTCTTTATCACCTTGTGGCATATAGACAAGAGATGACGAATCAACCGGACGAAGAACTATTCTCCAGTCAACTCGAGGTCAAGGATCGGGATGTCTCCGCCTTGCCGACGAAACGAACCGAGTTGCAAGAGATGACTGCCGGTCCTCGATTGACCCTGATAAATAATGATGATGGACCGGAGTCACCTGTCGTTTTGCCCTCGGAAAGCTCAAAGGAAAATGAAGCGAGCGTAAGTAAGATTGGCTTCGACTTCAGCAAAAAGAATGCGGAAACAAAAGCAGAGCCCGCAGTCGTTCGAAAGTCCGTTGGTGTATCGGCAATCGAATTTCCCCTGGAGCGCTACCAACCTATCGAAGTCATCTATCAATCGCAAAGGATTAAAACCTTCTGGGCGAAAGACAAACTCTTGGGTCTACAGTCGCGAGTGACGACAATCAACGATGTTGAAGGCGAAGAGGAGTACAAAAAATTCAAGCAGGATGCGCGCAAAGCCTGTCGGTTGCAGCATGAGATGATCCTTCCCACGCTCGAATTTGGTACCACTGAAAATCACACAGCGTACCTGGGCGCCAATCATCCGGATGGTATCAGTTTGACCGATTATCTTCTCGAGTTCGGCAAACTCGGCAGTACAAAATCGATCGAACTGATGATTCAAATTTGTGACGGACTGTCCGCAGCACATGCAGATGACCTGATACATGGCGGTTTATGCACCAATCGCATCCATGTTGTCGACACGATTTCCGATGTTCTGCGATTGCAGGTGAGCGATTTTGGCGTGGGCCGGTTCGAGATCGAAGAATCTTGTACAAACGGCAAAGCACCGGCAGAAGATGGTGGACCTCTCTTCTATCGAGCTCCTGAAGCCATTTTTGCAAAAACTGCAGATTCGCGTTCAGATATCTATTCGGTGGGTTGCATTTTCTTTCAGTGTCTGACTGGTAGACGTGTGTTCCCTGGCTGGACCGTGGACGAAGTGAAATACATGCATCAGCGCGAAGCAGTACCCACTTTGTGGAAAGCTGATCCTGATGGCGACCATGTTTTAGAGACCGCAGCAATAATTGAGCGCTGTCTGAATAAGGATCCTGACAAACGATTCGGTTCGATAAACGATCTGCGAAACTCTCTCCTCGAGCTGAAGGAGCTCTTACTCTACGGCGGTGGCACCAGGTCCGCTCCAGCGAAAGAACAGACTCGAGGCAAGCCCGATCGTGCATCGAAGCTTAAGGACTTCACTTCCGCTCTGATCTTCGTTTATTTGATCACGGCGATTGTGTTGGCTTGTATCTTTGTCATGCCCTTGCATCCAACGACTGGCGGGCTGGATCTTGATATGACGATCCTCAGGAGCGATTACGAGAACCGCCTGGACATAATGTATGGAGCGATTTCGCGAGCGAATTTAAAGAAAGTGAACTGGAAGGGCATTCAAAGTCTCAGTCTCTTCGGCGTTACTATCGATAAAGATCCGTTTTCCGGCTTGAATCTGACAGAGTTGAAAGTTTTCGAATTCACGAATTCGAAAGGACTTTCTAGAGAGGCCCTGCAAGGGCTTATAGACCCGCAAAGGAGAGGACGAACAGAATCTCATTTGACGTACTTCGACTTCAAGAAAAGCGACGTCAAACCTGAGCATCTGGTGCCCTTGCAATTATTGAAGGAGCCTCTGACTATCAGTGTCGTCGATTGCGATTGGTCTGATGCTGACCTCAGGGACCTCGCTGCTCTGAATTTGAACATAGAGTTCCTCGACATGCGCTTCAACAGAAAAATTACAACCGCCGGACTTCGTTCATTGAGGGGAAAGGGCATTCCGTATATCAGCGCAATGGGAACCGGAGCGGAAGCGGATCCAGAGTCCCTGGGGATGTTTGGGAAGGTCAATCCTGGTTCTTATGTCAATACCGGATTTGATGACTGTAGAGCGGACATATTTACAGACCAATAGAGATCTGCAAGTCTGATAAGCGTTTACTACCAGTCAATCGTCATCGTTGAATGAAGTGATGACGAGCCGTTTGCCGTTGCCTGACTCATGCAACTCGACACCAACAGACTTGAGCGCCTTCCCCGAACCGAGCATCGCCTTGCCCATGTCATCGGCCGCGGT